>JAEOSA010000125.1 GCA_016840595.1 Candidatus Hermodarchaeota archaeon
TAGCAGCTCAATCTCTATCCAATCCTTGAACTCCAACAATCCAGATTCCTGTTTATCGCCGAATCTCTGCCGATAGAAATCAATCACAAAAAAGTATTCCGGTGGATTGTAATTTTTCCCATACTTCTCTTTTTCTTCCTGCGTGGGAATTTCATCCGTGTCCTCATGGTATTCATATTCCCATTCTGTCTCGATCTTTTTGTTCTTCACCCGGCAGGGGAACTTTGTGATGAAGTCGTGAGCGCCATCTTGATCATATTCATAGATGATGATCATTACTTCGACTTCATCAGGGAGACCTTCGATATCTGCGCTCAGTTTAACGATGTCTCCTCTCCGTGCTTCCTTCTGCCCCCACTTCAGATTCGTTACCTTTATTAAAGGAAGCACGATCATTTTTCCGGATTTCATCTCGAGACCATGCTTGGGAAGGTTCGCGGTGAAGTAAATGTCCTCCTTCGCCTTTTCCGGAATGACAATAGATCCTGCGAACTGATCACCAAACACGAGACCCTTCAGTTTCTCAACCTTCTTTCCTTTCTTGTCCTCAACCTTGATCTCAATCTCTGAACCATTACCAACAAAATGAGTTTGAACAAAGAAACTCACCGTATCACCCACGGTCGCAATCTTCTGCCTCCAGTTTGCAGCCGTGATCTTTGAATCAAGGGTTATGGTGTGAATTTTGTCAGTCTTCTTTTTATACTCGGCCATTATAAACTTCTCGTTCCCCATTCAGGATTCACATAATGCGGCTTTTTTGACTACAAGTTAAAGTTCTTTCGGTATTGTGTTTCCTGCCCTATTCCATCACCAATTCAAGTGAGATTGTGTTGGTTTTCGCCCGCCATTGAAAGGTTTCTTATTCCGGTCGTTTTGACGCCAAAAAGGGCGATACAGGGATCAACAACACCTATTTCTGGAACACTAATCTACATATTTCAATATGATAGCTTGGTCCGACCGCAGTTGAACAATTCAACAGAATTCAAACAATGCGACACGGTATAATGGGACACCTCAGTGTGAATGAGCCGAATCGATTCTCCACAAAAGGGCAAGAACATCACCGGCGTACTACCCACCACACACCCCCGCTAAACAAAGCATTGATTCGTTGCTAAATTTCCTCTTCTCTTAGAGAAGCAAGCTTTTGCGACGGGTCACCTCCAAAATATTGCTTGGCTTTGGTCCTGATGTCTCTTCTAAGGTTTTGGCTGCAATTGGGAATCCATTTCGTTTCGATTCTGAGAAACAGGTCTTGAAGATGGCCGGTATGGATCTCAGTGCCAAACGGAGCGGTAAGAAATCTGAAAGTGTCATACCGAAACTATCAAAGAAGGGAAAGGCTTCTCTGAGGTATGCCCTCTATCAGGCAGCCCATATTGCCTCTTTTCCCCCTTTCACGACCATTCGGTAGGTCCATAATACCTGCCGAATGCAGAAGCTAAGTCGATATAGGGTACTTGATCTTTTTATCCTTTGTGTTCTGTAACAGTTTACTTCATATTTAAAAACTAATCTTTATTAAGCACTTACTTTGCTTCTAGCCATTGAATTAACCTTGGCGTAAATTCACTCTTCCTCCTATATTTCAAGGAAGAGAGAATACTCATACGCTCATCTACTCGGTCTTTGAAGATCTCGTTCGCGGAGTAGCGTAGAACATCTTCATCCAAACCCAGAATATTCGGCAGGTATACTTCCTCAATGTTGGTGTGGAGAGGTTTTGCTTCAGAGAGTGTCAGAAGATTGAACATAGAGCGAATGAAACGAAATTCCCACTGCTTAAGAGGGGGATCTGTTATGCCCAGCGCGTCCTCAATGGAAGTCAAATAAGATTCCCTCGCAAGTTCTGTTGTCTCTGGATCTTCAATAATTTTCACAACCTTCTCAAAGATGTCTAAAGAATTCATAGCTTCAGGTTTGATTTTTGCCCAGACGTAACGCGCAAAGATGCCTCCTCGTTGGCGAGATAGAGTTTGCGCCCTCGCTATTAAATCAGCACTGGAAGGATTTTGATTTTCCAATTCAAGGGCTGACTTCGTATCCGCAAGCGCAATTTTCGGCTCCATCAGTTGCTCACAATTGGCATCTGTTGATAAGAGAATTCTAGCATCCTCTGAGCTATCTGTGCAAAATGCGACAAATCTGACCCCAGCCGACAAGGGTGAATGAGACCACAAACCATAGTAATCCATCACACGAAAACCACCCGTTCCCCGTTGTTGAACCTTAAGTTCAAAAGATTCACCAACTTTTTGTTGCACCTTTCCCTTTAAGATTTCCTCGATGATAACTGTCATGGTCACATCACGGATCAGAAGATCTCCATTCGTCTCCCCCACCCACGGACTTAACGCCACATCGTCCAACCGAATGAGGAGAATGGCAGACGAGCGTAAAATTTCTGATACAGATTGTTTATCAATGACCGGCTTTTCCATGATCAAATCTCCTTTACAACTGAGCAAATAGATAAAGAGCATAGTCCACGATATAACTTCATTTTTATTAGCAATCATGCTCTAGCATCCCGCGCCAGCAATCTTAATCCTGTGGGATGACGTACCTCGACTGAAGTTGATTCAGCTGAAGCAATTGGCGCGAAAGTATTACGACTTGTAATTTGCACTCTCGGTGCGGTCACGACAGCTATAGCACCCGTCGCCGGAGTCACCGACCACTCCCCCCGCATTCTCCATTTTATCTGTCTGAGAACGCAATAAAGGCGGCAACCTGCATGGATTGTGGCACCACTGTTTCGGCTTACGTTAGTCCAAAAACAGAGGTATGCACGAAAATACAAACGGAACCGGAATCTCACCAAATTCGCGGCAGGAAATCCGGGGTGCGTAGCACCCTCTCCATCCCCTGGGCTGTCAACCGCCTCAACTCTGAATCGCTGACCAATGGGTCGATTGGACCTAGACCGAATCCGACTTGTGGTCAAGCAGGCAGTATCTCCTCCTGTGCCAGCGTTTAGCCTGCCGGAATCAAGCAGCGGTGGAGCTACCAGTGCTGGCGCAGGGTCGCCGGGGAGAAAGATGGGCGAAGCAACGCCTCCTCCAGTGGCTGTCGCTCTATTGGATGCGAATATCGAGAAACTGCGATGGTTAGCAGGTGGAACGACAGTCGTATCCTGAAAGGTTCCGGCTATATCCTCATTAGCCGACTCGTTATTAATCCATCCAGCAAATACTTTATCAACGCCTCGTCGTCCATCGTTGCCCCCGCCTACTACGTTAGCTCGTGCGTTGAGGTGGATTGCCGCAGTGTTGGGCGCATTGATATTGAAGGCTCCACCAGAAACATTAATTCCACCTCCCACACCAGCTGCAGTTAGGTTTGCACTGCGTGCAATGGAATTGTCCCCATGCAAGGTGACCCGCACAAGCACCAGATTCATAATAATGAAAGGTTCTCTATCAATACGGTTACCCGTAGCAGGATCATTGAAATCAAATTGATTATTTCCATTGCAGTCAACATATGGAATTATGTGAAAAGACCCTACAGCGTCAGCTAACAATGTTGATTTGAGTGGATCAGCGCCATTAGGCGTAAGTGTTGGGACAGGATTGGGTGAGAGAGCGATAATATCAGGGTGATCACCATCAGGAGCAGGACGAGTATCACGTATAATACTCCATGATACCGGCACACCTACAGGTTCCGCTTGTACACTAAAACCAATTGGTTTTGTTGCAAGTACTGAATTCTCAATAAGGACAAGAGGACGATTTCCTGCAAAATCTACTTCATAGTTATTTGGATCTGGTGCAGCTCCCATCCCTCTCCTTAAAAAATGTTTTCGATGCGCAGCAGGCCAATTCCCCATGCGGCTTCTATTCGGAGGCGTAGAATGTATTGGATCAGCTGACAATCGTCTAAGTCGAACTACTGTCATCACAACTCGATCTCCATCATTCTCCACATCTTTAATTCCAAGCTTGAAACCGGTATCTCGTAGAGCCCCGCTTACTGTTGCACCTTGTGCCCAAAGCTTAGTCCCATTTGCAGGGATAGAGCTATTGGCAATAGTATAGGGATTTGCTAAAGCAGCTTGACCAGTTGCAGCCACTTCGTCTTGAAATATTTGAACACAGTTATTGATCGAAGTTAGTACAAGTTCACCTGTGTAGGTCTCTGGTTTAGCTTTATGGACCATAATCATTGCTCTACCGTGATGGTTCCCATTATCCTGAACATGGACAAATCTCCCAATTTTGATTTTGTCATCCTCTGATAATGGAACAGGATCACTAGCTGCACTAATTCGAGTCTTGCAGATTTTTAAAAACAGTTCAACAGAAGTTAATTTTACCTTTGCAGCGGGTCCAACTGGCTGAGTTTTGGGTTTCAATGTCAAAATAAGTTCAAGATCTTTTACAGCTTCACTTGGTTTTACCCCTTCAACGTATAATCTAATTCCATTCAATAATTGTTTGCCTGTAAATTTATTATCATTATTGTTAAATCTTATCTCTTTTCCACCGGTTTGCGAATCAAAAAAACGAATTTTAGTATTGGAACCAGTCAATACCCCAATTCCATCAAAAGAATTTCCTGATTTTGAAGAAGATACGACTCGTAAAGTAATAGCATTTCTTTTTGGGGAGGTATATTTTTTCTTTACTACTACCACCGAATTTTCTATCTCGATGACAGGAGTTACTTTCTTCGGTGCAACATATACATTTGGTTTATGAGATTTAATAGGTACTTTTTTATCACCTTTTTGAACTTTATTTTTTTTATTAGCCATACCTTACTCAGTTAATAACCTCTGGTATTGCACCACGTTTTCTTTAAATTTAATCTTTCTCAATATAAGTTTGCAAATTTGGAAATTTTATATTTGAGTAACCCGGCGGAATTTTCTCTTCTCTCTTAAATCCATTGTTATCAAGCATACCTTTACGTATTTGTCCATTCTTAAGATAAAGGATATATTCCTCATTTGGAATAGGATTGTCTTCTTCATCTCTGAGCTCAATCTCAATCCAATCCTTATACTCCAACAATCCCGACCGAGCTTTACTCTCTCCAATATGGACTACGAAATAATACTCCGGCGAAGAGTAGCCTCTTTTCCGTTCTTCTTCCGTGATCTCCTCTTCTTCCTCCTCATGGTATTCATAGTCCCACTGAGCTTCAACTTTGCCGCCATTCACTGTCGTCTCGATCTCTGTTATAAAATCATCTGCGCCTTTGATGTCCTGCTCCCATATCCTTAACACAGCCTTGGTACCGTCTTCATACCCTTCCACGTCTGCAGAGAGCTTTACCACATCTCCGACCACCCGTGCGCTCTCCTTTGACCATTTGGCGTTATACACAGAAAAAAGCCTTACTGTGCAGTTACCTGCGTCGGGGAGTCCGCCCCTCTTGACCACACCATCCTTTGTCAATTTCCCCTTCTCTATATGGCCGTCAACACAGGTATATTCATAGGGGACTTCTGTAACGGGATTTCCTGCGGAATCTACAAACTGATATTCAATCCAGTGGGGACCCTCAGCCTCACTCGACTCGCCAATAAGTGCCGAGTGTGCGCTGGCCCGCGCCGCTGCAACTGCGCCCCCGCCTCCACCACCTCCGCTTCCCGGGCCTTCGCCAATCAACACGGTCGGACATCCCGCAACAATGATATCGGGCGGTCCTGTACAGGTAGCCATGTCACCCATGCGTGCGGCGGGCATGCCGCCGATAAAAACCGTCGGGCTTCCAGGCGGCAGCACGGGCCCTCCCACATGGGGAACCGGTGCCGGTGCAGGAGTCACCATGGGGCAGACATGCATATCAGCAACCCTCGCGGCGGGCATGCCACCGATAAGTACCATCGGAAAGCCTGCTACGATGGTACCGCCGTGTGCGGTCATATCACCCATTCGTGCTGCTGGTTTACCCATCGTGAGT
>JAEOSA010000126.1 GCA_016840595.1 Candidatus Hermodarchaeota archaeon
TCCTTTCCAATGATGTTACCTGGCATGGTTAATTCGTAAACCTCTGCTTCAGCCATTGAAGGTACACTCGCCTTGGACATAAATGACACACTCCAAATCCAATAAGACGTGGAATATTAGAATATAAATGCGGGTAATAAAGTGGTTTCAAACAAGAATTTACATCATTAAATTAAAAATGTGCTGCGATTGGCATGTCAGAGACGGAATTTGTTCAACATCCGCTCATCAAACCAAACTCAATCACTAAGAGGTTATATCAAGAGACAATCATTGGAAGTGCAATCAAATGGAACACCCTAACTGTGCTTCCTACGGGTGTTGGCAAGACTGTAATTGCAATTCTTGCAGCAGCCTTTCAATTACGGAAATATCCCAACTTAAAATGCGTTATTCTTGCTCCCACCAAACCGCTTGTTCTCCAACACCATCAAACTTTCCAAGATTTTATGCAAGTCCCCTCAGAAAGAATGAAAATAATTACTGGTGAAGTGAACCCCACAAAACGTGAAGAACTTTGGAACCAAAGCCAAATTGCTTTTATGACCCCCCAGGTCTTACAAAATGATCTCTTAACAAGTCGTTACGGAATGGAGAACGTTTCACTGCTTGTGGTAGATGAGGCTCATCGTGCCGTAGGTGAATATGCATATGTGTTTATAGCTAGCCAGTATCTTAAAACTGCAAAGCCAACATTATTGTTAGCCCTCACAGCTTCACCTAGCTCGGATATTGATAAGATTCGTGAAATTGTAAACAACTTGGGCATTGAAAATATCGAACTTCGAACTCGTGATAGCCCGGATGTTGCTCCCTATCTTCCACCTGTTGATTTTGAGTGGCAGGAGATCCAACTTCCTGAAAAATTCCACCAGGTAGGTCAGACGCTTCGAAGAGCCATAAAAACTCGGCTTATCCCAATAAAGGAAGCTGGCTTCATAAACACAACTGATTCTCGGCGTGTTTCTGTTCGGCAAATTCTCCAAATACAACGAGAAATCCAGCATCAAATAGCAACTGATACATCTCCACCTAGCCATTTATTCCAGCTGGTTTCTTATTGTGCAGGCCTGCTCCGGTTATTTCACTGTATAGAATTATTAGAAACTCAAGGAGTATCAGCACTCAGTCGATATTTACAAGGAATTCAAAAAGAAGCCCGTCGTGGTAGAGCTTCTAAGGCTATTCAACGACTTGCACAAGATTCGAATCTACAGGAAGCGGAACAGTTAGTCGATGAATTAATATCCGCAGGAATTGAACACCCTAAACTTGCTGCTATAGTGGAAATCGTTGAACAGCAATTAGCTTCAGTGCCCGCCTCAAGAATTATGATTTTTACAAGATTTCGTGACATGGCAAAACTGCTGGAAAAAACGCTCTCAACTTCAACGAACTCAAAACCTATTCGCTTTGTGGGGCAGGCTAGTAAAGGAGATGATCGTGGCCTAACTCAAAAGGAACAAGGCGAAATTCTTCAACGGTTTCGAAATGGAACGTACAATGTCCTTGTCGCTACAAGTGTTGGAGAGGAGGGACTGGATATTCAAGAATGCGACTTAGTCGTCTTCTATGAAGCAGTACCCAGCGCAATCCGACTCATACAAAGACGAGGACGAACAGGTCGGACCCATCCGGGTCGAGTAATTGTGCTTGTGGCATTAGGCACTCGAGATCAAGGATACTATTGGGCTGCCATACACCGAGAAACAAAAATGAAAGAATTACTAAAAGAGATGAACAAGATGTCTCGCGATATTGAAAAAGAACGAAAACAATCCAGTTTGAAAGAATTCATGGAACCGAAAACCTTTGAGAAACCTGCAAAAACTGAAAACCAGGTAAAAATCGTTGTCGATAATCGCGAGCTTCGTTCCCCGATTACTAAGACTCTGAAAGAAATGGAAGTACAACTTGAGGTCGAAACACTTGAAGTAGGCGACTATATTCTTTCTGACCGCGTGGCGGTAGAAGCGAAAACTTCAGATGACTTTGCCCAATCAATTATTGATCGACGCTTATTCACACAATTAAGCACTTTGAAAGAAAATTTCGCAATACCCCTCCTTCTGATTACTGGAGCAAGCCTTTACGGATCCAGTGCCATTAATCCCGCTGCAGTACGAGGCGCGCTCTCCTCATCTATCGTAGATTTCAACGTTCCTGTTGTAAATGTCAAGGATTCTAAGGAAGCAGCGGCTCTCCTTTTCACAATTGCAAGACGCGAGCAAACTGAATATAAACGACCCATAAGGCTCCGTGGTAAAAAACCGGTTCTGAGCATGGCAGGTCTCCAAGAGTACATCGTGGCAAGCCTCCCTGGAGTTAATACGACCTTATCAAAGCGCCTTCTAACCCAATTTGGAAATATAAGTGCATTAATTCAAGCCAGTGCAGAGGAATTAGCAGAAGTTCATGGTATCGGAAAAACCAAAGCCCAAAAAATCCGAGAAGCTCTCGATACAACCTACGAACCCGAAGTATAAACTATACTAACTCTGTAATTCTCGTATTCCTCGCAAGATCAATATCATATCCTTGACAATTTCTGCAAAGGAACGGAGCTCCTCGGGGTGTGGGTTCTCTGGAAGCGATTGGGTTAATCTCTCGATATTTATCAGCACCTTGGTTGCGAGTTGGTTCAAAACCTCACTGAACGAAACATCTAGTTCCTTACTCGAAGCGGGTTGCTCTTTTTCAACGACTTCTTTGTCACACTTTGCACAATACATTGTACCATCTTTTAATCGGAGTAGAGGCGTATTGCATTTAGGGCAGGCGACATTTAGAAGAGCGGCACCTTTTCGAAGCATTTGACCCATTCGTTTTGTTACCTTCTCATCTGACATACTATCCTTACTATCAGTGAAAAAAGCTTTTAAGTAATCTTGGTACCTCAAATTCCAACTCCCTACTAGCATGACGCCGAGGGGAAAAACTGTGGCTGAACATAATCAAAATCCAGAAGTTTCAGAAGAAACTATGCAGAAAATTGATCAAGCAACGATGATATTATCTCAGATTGGCGAAGACAGTACAGTTCCCCGTAACATCCGTCGTGCAGCCAATGAGGCAATCGAATTACTTCACGGTGAATTGGGTTCTGCTGCCGTACGTGCATCAAACGCTATTTCTCGACTGGGTGATGCCACACTCGATCCAAATTGTCCAAGTCATGCTCGAACAGGTATTTGGAATGCGGTTTCTATTCTTGAAACAATTAACGATTAAATGTCAGGCTATTCTGTAGCCGCTCCTAAAACAAGTTTTAAGAGAGTTTGGGCAAAATCTACGTCACGAGCTGCAATATACTCATAGTGTTCATCATTGGTGCATTTTCCAACAATATTCTTACCATGTCGGTCGATTAATACTGCCCCCGTTTCTCTTAGAATCAAAGCAGCTGCTGCTAGGTCAGTTCCTCGGAAAATGCCCCGAAGATCTATGAAACCATCCAGTGTTCCGTCAGCAACATAACATAATTCTAGCGCGTTTGCACCCAAATGTCTGGTATACCGAATTTGTGTCGTAGCTGAACTTTGAGATTCCTCTGAGTTTGCAGGAAAGCCACTATCGAATCCAACGAGACTGGTCTTCAAAGGCCTGGGTTCTGCTGGGAGAATCTTGTGGGTGTCCCGAAAGGAACCCTTCCCCCGACTTGCATGATAACAAGTACCCGAAAAAAGGTCAAGAACAACGGCGGCCTCAATTGAATCGAATTGCAACTCCGTTGCATATGCAACTGCTATACACGCAAACGGAATACCGTGGCTGACATTTGAACTTCCATCAACAGGGTCCATAATGAGGAAACCCTTTGGATTGGTTCCAACCGTCTGCATCCCGGCTTCTTCACTCACTAGAGTAAATGATGTAAAGTTCATTAGATATTCAATCATAGTTTGTTCAGCGACGAGATCAAACCCTTTGGTTACATCACCTCCCGCCCCGGTTCCGATTTCATCCTGACAAGAACTGGTCTTAAGACACGATAGAACTCGAAGCCTAGCCAAAGCTGCTGCATTTCGCAGATGTCGATACCAAAAACGCTGAATTCCACCGGATAACAAGGATGACACAACCCATCGTATTTTTTAGCAGCGAAAAGGTTTATCTTCTTCTCTTACTGAAAAGGTGTTTTGCCCCTAAAAGAAGTGCGGGGGTAGCCAAGCTTGGCCAACCTTCCTTGACTTCTAAAAATTCACGGGTCATCATGAAGGGCTAAAGGCGCAGGGCTCAGAACCCTGTCGTGTAGGCGTTCCTGGGTTCAAATCCCAGCCCCCGCACCATTTTTCTCAAAAACGACACTTGGAAAAACTAATCTTCATCGAAAAAGAATGGCGGGCTCGGCGGGACTTGAACCCGCGACCCTCGGGTTTCTTTAGAAGAAAGTTTTCCCCCACTTCCTTCTTTAAAAGCCCGATGCTCTAACCTTACCCACGTTGGTCATCCAAACGTGACTGGCTAAGCTACGAGCCCTACTGCCTTCACATTGGCTTAGGTGTTCAGTCACTTACACCGAGCTATAAAACTTTTGAGTAGAGATAGGGGGTAAGAGTATCAAGGATATCTGACGGAGTTATGGAATTAGTGCTAGTGATTCGCATCACGGATGAAGGTTATTTACTGATAGATGATTCGAATAAAGATGAGATACTTCAAGAGCTCATAGAACGGTGGGATCATCTCTTTGAAGAAGCACATTGGGGATCAATTGAACATGCCATGCAAATGTATGCTAGTTTATTCGAGTGGATTGATCAATTTGGAAAGAAAGTATCTAACTATCCTTATCCGGCAGATGCAGTGCTACCACCAAGAAATTTAGAACTTGATGAATTGAAATATCTCCTTGGCCCTGCCAAGCGCTAATTCTTCCCTCATCCCTGTTAGTGTTCTGCGGCAATGAGAGTAACAGTTTTTTCGACTTCTGGCAATTGACGGATTTTCGAGATAATTGTGTGTTTCAGTTGTCGAATGTCTTTAACAACGATTTTTGCGACAACATCGAAATTCCAAAGAACTTGATACGTTTCTCGAACCTCTTCGATGTCCATTATGGGTTCAAGAAGGTCATCTTTCTGAACGCCTTTTTTTGCAATAATCAGTACGTATGCTTTTGGCATATTACTCGCCCCAAATTAATCAAATACAGCTATTATCACCATCCAGTCAAAAGCCTTATCGTACACCAAACTTCATATGAGAATAAGGTGAAATCAACATGTCTGCCACACGGGCATTACTTGCAGAGGAAATGGCTGCAATTGAATGGAATGCTGAATTTCTTGGGGTAACCCGGTTTCTCATGATGGAAAATGCTGGACGCGCCGTAGCCCATGAAATACTCCGACGCTTTAAACAGCTACCTAGTGTTGCTATCTTTGCAGGACTAGGAGGGAACGGCGGAGACGGATTTGTTACCGCTCGTCACCTTGCCCCCCGATGCCGTATAGTACATGTAATAACGCTAGGTGATCCTTCAACGAGCCTCAATGCTCCCGCATTTCAAAATTGGGAAATAATGACAAAAATGCGCCATTCGATTAATCTCCATATCATTCGGGATTCTTCTGAATTACCCAAAATCGAAGCAACAGTAGTAGTTGATGCTCTCCTAGGGACTGGGGTCACTGGAAAACCACGCCCCCCATTTATCAAAACCCTTCAATTGATGAATAAAATGGAAGGGTTCAAGGTGGCTATTGATATTCCCACGGGAATTCATCCTAATACCGGTGAACCAACCACGAAGGATGCTTTTCGTCCTGATTTAACGGTGACTTTTCACAGACCAAAACTTGGGTTAAGAAAGAATAAGGAACGAATTGGGAAACTAGTAGTTGCGGATATAGGGGTACCTCCAGAAGCAGAATTGTACGTGGGACCTGGTGATGTGATACGTGCGACACAACCTCG
>JAEOSA010000127.1 GCA_016840595.1 Candidatus Hermodarchaeota archaeon
AACGAGAGTGTATTCACCAGGGTTCAGGGCGACGGCGTCGAGTGTGGATCCAGTAATAGAGGTGACACCCGTGATACCGGTGCCGTCATTGGAGCTGTCTAAGTCGTTAATGACGTAATAGAAGGTGATGATGACGTCTTCGCCCCAAGGGGTCTGTGGAATCGGGTCAAAGGATATTGAGGTTCGAAGTGAACGAACAGTGAATGAGATTGTTTGTGTCGCATCTTCGTGTTGGGCATCAGGTGAGTTCACATAAATGTACAGGGAGTAGGTTTTGATGCTGGTTATTAGGCCACTGGAGTAGAGGATGGTGAGGGTGTATTGGCCTCCGCCATTATCAATGAGTGTATACTCACCTGGATTTAACGGGGCACCATCGAGGGTTGATCCTGTGATACTGGTGACGTCAATAATGCCAGTCCCATCTTGGGAGCTGGTGGGGTCATTGACGGTGTAGTAGAAGATGATTTCAACATCTTCACCATACGGTGTGGGACTAACTGCATCATAGGTAACAAAGGTTTGGATTGCTCGTACTGAAAATCCAATGGTTTGGTTAGCATCATCATGCTGGCTATCTGGTGAGTTCACATAAATGTACAGGGAGTAGGTTTTGATGCTGGTTACTAGGCCACTGGAGTAGAGGATGGTGAGGGTGTATTGACCACCCCCATTATCTACAAGTGTGTAATCTCCTCCTGTGAGCGGTGTTCCATCTAATGTCGAGCCAGAAATGTCGGTGACACCTGTGATACCATTGCCATGTTGACTACTTGCCAGGTCATTGACACTATAATAGAAGGTGATTACTACGTTCTCGCTCCAGGGTACTGGAATCACTGGATCATAGGTAATTTGTGTGTCCAATGTTCGAACGGTAAAGCTCGTGGTTTGGGCTGCGTTTTCATGTTGGGCATCTGGTGTGTTTACAAAAACGTAGAGTGAATATGATGTAATGCTATTGATCATTCCACTTGAATACAGAATAGTAAGAGTATATTGCCCGCCCCCATTGTCGATAAGCGTATAATCGCCACCGAGTAAGGGAGCACCGTCCAGAGTGGAACCAGAAATGTCGGTTACGCCAGCAATTCCTGTACCATGTTGACTGCTTGCTGTGTCACTGACACGATAGTAGAATGTAACCACAATGTCTTCACCCCATGGTGTTGAAGATATGGGGTCGAAGGTAACTTGTGTGATTAATGCTCGAATCACGAAGGTAATTTGCCGGTTATTTCCAATGTAATCAGATGAAGGTGAGATTACATACAATTGCAATGTGTAAGATTTGACACTATTTATTCTCCCGCTGGAGTAGAGGATGGTGAGGGTGTATTGACCGCCGCCATTATCTACGAGGGTATATTCGCCGCCAAGGAGGGCGCTTCCATCGAGGGTTGTTCCAGTCAGACTTGTGACACCGGTGATTCCTTCGCCATCATGTGCGCTATCAGGATCATCCACAGTATAATAAAAAGTGATTATTTGATCTTCACCCCACGGTGTTGGTTGTGGTGGATCATAGGTGATAGACGTTTCTAGGGCTCGTACAGCAAAGTTGATGGTTCTGGTGGCATCACTATATTTCGAATCAGCTGGTGTTACTTGAATAGTGAGGGAGTAGGATTTTACAGTATTAATTACTCCACTTGCAGAAAGAATGGTTAAGCTATATTGACCACTGCCAAGATCTGAAATGGAATAGTTTACCCCATTAACAAGTGGGATTCCATCGAGTTGGGCAGTAATGGATGCACCGTTCAACCCTGTTCCGTCGTGTTGGCTGTCTGGATCATTTACAGTATAATCCAAGGAAATCACGACGTCTTCATCCCATGGTACCGATCCTGGTGGGGTGTAAGTGATAGTGGTGGAGATTTCACGAATTACAATGGTAAGAATCAAAGTCTGGTTTTGATAATAATTGAGGTCGGCTTGGATTGTGAGGGAATATGTTCCGGGTGTAGGTTTATCAGTGGTGTCTACTGTTAGATTGTACCATCCTGCGGTTCCAGTGGGTGTTACAACAGTACTAGGCCAATCAGGAGTGGTAATTGTGGCTCCAGTGACACCAGTATCGTTGTAGATATCCCAATATTTGACCTGGACAGTGAAAATTTCATCATAAGGGACAGTCAATCCAGGTGACTCGGGAGATGTGAGAGAGGTTCCACCTCGGATGTAGAGGTTAATTGATGTGCTTTGTGAATCGAAGTACGTTTTATTGGCATCAATGTCCAACACGTAATTCCCAGGATCTAGCAAATTCTTGGCAATTTGTGCTTCATAGTACCCACCAGACGCATAGAAGCTGATAGGATTCCCAGCAACTAATCCGTTTACTGTAGCCTCTGTAATAGGCAGATTGGTGTCGGTATCTAAGAATTGGACACGGGGATAGAAGTTACCGGAATCTGCGTAGGTGACCCACATATCAGCTTCATCAGGGGTTAATGAGGTGGCATGCTCTACGCTGATAATTTTAGAACGAAAACCAGTGGAGGTAATGGAATATGTGTCACCATCGTCATAGCTAATGCAAAGCGTGTACTCGCCTGCAGGATATGTGGTTCCATCAGTGAACTGAATATTCGGAAAATTGACAGTGGTGCTAGTGAAGGTTTGGGATGATTCACTAACATTATTTCCTTTTGGGTCATAGAGCGTTAAATTGGCTTGTCCAGAAGAGACAGAAAGCGTGGCTTCCACTGTCAGTGTTGATGGACTTCCAGGGCTAATCCGAAAAGTATCAAAATTCGTGGTTATAGATGACACGCGGTTTGTGGAGGTGAGGGTGAAGTTCCACCAACCATACACATCAGCTATAGTCGTGGTAGGAAGTTCGAAGTGCGTGGAAGTAGTTGCGACTTCGCTTGTGCGGTCAGCAAAGAGGGCATCTCTAACTTCATATAGAGTCCAGGTTTCCGTTGTTGGGCGAGTGATTGAAAGATTGTAATTTTCAAAGAAATAAGGCTGATACGCATACATCCATGTAGTCCAATATGTTGGGGTATTATTCCTAGCGATGAAAAGGGAGCCATCAGGTCCTAACTGCTGTTCTGTTGTTGCGTCTTTGGTTATGTATAACGTTAGGTCATAGTTGAAACTCACTAAACGTGCATCACCATCAGTTGCTTGCCAATGGGCTACAACCTCTCTATGGAAAGCTGTAGGGTTTGCCCAAGTTCCTTCGATTGAATAAGTTCCTATACCATAGCCTGATGTAATTGCTGTTGTCGAATTCAACATTAAATCGAGCCAGGTGGTATCATTTGGATTGACCTTTCCTCGGACCTCTAACGTTGCATCATCAAAATCCAGTGCCCAGTATTCATAGTCCCATGCCTGTTGAAGACTAGTCCAGGAAAGACCTAGACGAACATTAATGGGATTTGGAACGTCCCAGGTGAGTAAATCATCATAGGGTATTGAAATGTTCAACAGATACCATTGCCCATTATTTGGACACCGGTCAGCGAGAAGTTGTCGATAGACAATGCCACCGACTTCAGCGTAGATGACAAGGCGACCTCGAGCCCCTGAACTGCCTGCAAGGTGATTCACACGAACGCGAAAAGATAGTTTTGCATATGTTAGGCTGGTGCGGTTGATGTAGATGCCATTCTCCCACACAATATAATATGAAGCATCCCAAGTCCAAGGATTGTTAAATTCAACCCACGTTCTAACTCCATTTCCAGAATATCCGAAAGCAGATCCCCATTTAGTCCCATAATAAGGATTTGATGGATAAGTTGCGTTATCTCCCATGCCATAGTCATCTGGTTGCCAATATTGTGGGTCAGGTCCATTTTCAAAATTCCCGTCCTCTAAACCATTCTGCATGAAATATGGTTGGTCATAAAGATTGTAGACGTTCGCATCAAGCTGATAACCCGTCCAGCCAGCAGGTAAGCGCATTTCACCATATTCGTCCTCATCATAATTAAAATCAGAAACTTGTAGCGAAAGGTTGGAACCTTCGGCGTATTCAGTGGTTGATAATGTTGTTCCCATTCCCTCATACTGATATTGTCCGTCTGAATAGATAGGACCTTCTGGGGGTTGAATTGGTGGACTTTGTCCTCCTATTGTAGGGTTGGAATCAACAGCGAGTGGAGGGATTTCATTCGCTTCACTCAAATTGGGTGAAGGAGTGATCCCTTGAGGGAAGGCAAAAGAGAAAAGAAAAAGGGCTAATAAAAAGCCTAAAATAATAGGTTTTCGGTTCATGTTTCTCGACCCCGGGGGCGCACGGTATTATGTTAAAGCGGAACCTTCGAAGCTCAACCGGTTGATTTGATTCTGTTGTGAATTCTGCTCACTGTTTTTGGAGTATGAAGTTGTCCGCTTTCTGCAACCAAACCACAAAGAACCGAACATGTGACGTTTTAAATACGTTTAGCTGGTTTGATGGTTATTTGATTAGACACTGTTTGTTATAAAGGGTTAAAAGCACAGACTCTCCAAACCAGTTTAATTCGAAGACTTTTTCTCGGTTTTTTGTGTTCATTTCCTCCTTGTGACCACGAATCTGGTCAGATTTTCACAGATATTATATGTACGCTGACCACACCCAATGAATAATGGGGATGAATTTCCTAGATTCATCGCCATAACTGGTCAAGGAACGACTTCTGAATTCAACGAATGTGAGTAGATGAACATGACTGACGAACTGGATCTTGAAATTGTTGAAGGCTATCGGAAGGACCTAGCGAAACCAATGGCTGCGATGTTCAATTCCTGGGATGAATTGTGGCCTGGTGGGTTTACGCAGGGTGTGCCTATGACACCGGAGATGGTGGACAAGGATTTTGGGTCACAGCGAACGGTTGCGCAGCTGATTGCTTTGGATAAAACGACGAATGAAACGGTGGGCTATTGTTCCTTGTTGCAGCATTGGCGGGATAAGGAAGCAGCCTATATTGGGCTTCTGGGGGTTTCGCCACAAGCTTTGGGGAAGAAGGTGGGCAAACAGCTGCTGTTACGAAGTATGGAGATAGCCACACAGAAAGGTTTTGAACGCGTGGACCTGCACACTTGGGCAGGGAACCTTCGGGCCGTACCCTTGTATAAGAAAATGGGATTAATGTGGGATCCCGAAGGCGAAGGGGTACACCTGCGAGGATACATTCCTGGAATCTTGAAGCATCCATTGTGTGCTCCTTTCTTTTCTGTCCATGATGCTCCTCTTGGGTGGTATGAATTCCAGCAACGGGACCTCGTCCAAGCACCGGATGATATGCAACAGAATGGTATGAAAGTCTTTTCGTATTCTTTCCAAGCTGATTCTGATATATTGCAGGTAGTGGTTGATCGCTATGCTAGTGCTATCTCAGGGGTTGAGTATACCGTTGATGGTCAGCGATTGAAGGTGAATGCTCGGGTTAAAGATCATTTGGTGTTCTGTGGAATTCCGTCTGAGTATCTCCTTGAAGTGGAAAATGGACTTTCTGAAGCCTGTTCAGTGTCGGTTCAGCTGGAAAGCTTTTCGGGATTGCATTTTCAGAGCAGTACTGAGCATTCGTTGGTTATTTCTCCGAATGAATCCACATCGATTGTAGTGCCATTTTCTCTTGATGCGACGACTCCGATATTTCGTAAGGATTTCAAAAGTCCGGTGATTACAGCGAACCTCCAAATTAATGGTAAAAAAGCTCAGCTGCAAACTGGGTTGAAGATTCAATCCGCGGCAGAAATTCAACAGAAATTTGGGTATTGCCGAATTGTGCCAGGTAACAAAGTTGAATTTCCTGTCACGATACAGAATAACACTAAGCTTCCCCTCGTGGGTACAATTCACTTTCATCTCCCAGATGCATCAATCAGTGTCACTCCAGTGGAAACTGACGTGAAACTCAAATCAGAAGGAGTGGCAGGTCTAACTA
>JAEOSA010000128.1 GCA_016840595.1 Candidatus Hermodarchaeota archaeon
CATTTCCCAAGGGTAGTCAATGTTCCCTTCATTCCGAAGAGTTGGCCTATGATCGGTGTGCCTTATGCGGGCACTTATTTTGCGAAAAATGCCTTGTGCGAATCAAACCAACATGGTACAGGACGATTGGATTCTTCCGTTTCAACGGTGTTGCCTGTAAGGTGTGTGCGTACCGTCGAGTCAAATGGTGTTGGTTGTTTGGTCTGTCATTTTGGGTGATTTTTTTGACTCCGCTGCTGCTCTTCCTTAATTTGAATCCCATGTTGTTGTTTTCTCATCTTAATCCCGCTCAAGCAGCCGAAGCAGCTCGGGGTGCCACACTAACCGGTGTAGTGCTGGCAAGTATGGTAACGTTGGGTTGGTGGGTTCAGGGCAAAACCCAGGTTATGCCATCGCTGTCAAAGCAACCTGAAGAAATCGTGGATATAGAGACACGTATCGTCGACATCTCTTAGCTTGGAATAACGGTATTTGTATCAGATTTCGATGCGGCCAGTTTAGCCAAGACTCATCCAGCTCCTGCTCCTCTGGCATGGAACAGAAGGTACTTTTGTTTTATCTGCTGGTCTAATAGCCTTCTTCCTAATTATTCTCAAGAATTGGCGTGAGGGCATCTAACTTAATTATGCATCTCATTCCATGTGAAAAGCAGAGGAATGAGAACCAAAATTAGCACATACACCATACCTCCAATCCACTAAAGCTGATGAAGGCACGGAGAATCATCGAGTAACTTTTCCTTGTAAAGTGGGTGAAATTGGGGTTCAGAAGGAAATGTTCGAGAAGTTATGCATCTTTCATCGTACATTAAAAAACAATCGCCGAACGTTTAAAGTTTATTTGCTGCTTACTTATCATGAATTTGGGGAGGTTAAGAAACACTTATGCGGGTTCTGAGAGTGTATATATCTGGGTAGGGCACGGTAGTGACTACCGTGGGCCAGGCTGTGGAGAGCTTGAGCACTGAACTGTATGCCGCGAAAATCCGCGGGTATATCCGCGAAGCGCGAAAACGGAAGAATTTGGAGGATTTTCACACAGCAGGCGTTTTTTATCAACGGGCGGCCAAGATAGCCCATAAGGTGAATCGCTCTCCTCGGAAATATGAGGATCAAGCGCTGGCCTGTTTTGAGATGCAGGTCCAACAGAGTTTGAGTGCTGAGGATTTTTCTCAAGCGGCTGATTCGTTGGAACGTATCGCGAAAATCTATGAACGAATTGGTGATACACAGTTAGCAGCTGAACTTCGATTTCAAGCCAGCTACCTACGATTACGTGGTATAGAAACCATGATTTCTTAGCAACGAAGTAAAACCATCTTTCTGATTTTTATTAGTGGCTAGTCTTCAGATCGTTCGCGTATTAACACGATGAAAATGAGTACTAATCCAATACCAACGAGAACATCAGCAACCTGATGTAAGAACAGAGATTCGATGATGATAAATCCAAAGAGATTTGTGAAGCAGGGAATTCCGGGACTAACTGTGGAACAGGTGAGTTGGGAGATGAAGGCGAATCGCATGGCAACCAGTGCAATAGTCAAACAACTCATACCAAGGAGACCGAGAACGACAAGCAAATGGCTTTCACTGAGCCATCGACGAAATCGGCTGATGAAGCGGAACCAGTCTTGTTGTTCCCGGATCTGAGACGTTTCTTGTGACCGGGCACGTTGTAGAGAAAATGTGAATCCCATTATAATGAGGCCGATCACGAAAAGGGCTATGCCAATGTAATGCCAGGTGTCCGGAAATATACGGAAAATGGGAAAGAGGGACCATTGAATGACAATACGATAGCGGAGTGCAAAGATGGCTTCATCCATACAGATCCAGACAGCAAAGGCGATGATGAAGAAGGGGATAAAGGCTGTAGAATAGAAAACCCAATCGTGTTCGACGAATCGAACCCGATCTATCCATCGTTCCTGCTTGTGAGATTGTTGTTCGTTCATTATGTGAGCCGTCCCATCTGTGTTAAGATCCCTAAGATTACCTGTACAGAACTAATGAAAGCAATTGTTCCGAGCCCAACCAGTACTAGGATATTCCCGAAAAAGTGAAGGATCATCGGTGAGATTTCCAAACTCAAGAAGATGTAGTTGTTGAAGGGGAGTGTTCCTTTCAGCCATTCACCCTGGAAGAGGAAGGCCTGATGCATGCAGAACCAGATTCCTCCTGCAGCAAGAAATAGACCGAGAAAACCGATAATCTTGAAGAAATCCGAATGACTGAATAGGTGGACGAGTCTACTTCGAATTCGGGTTGGCCTTGTTTCAGATCTTTCAACTATCACGAGAGTCAAGGTCATGGGTAAATACAGAAGAACCAAGCCCACCGAGGCTATTAATATTCCAATGTCGTGAAACTGAGTTAGCGTGAAAGCTGGAAATAATTCTGGTGTCCAAGGCCAATACACACCAAATGCCAACGAGAAAAAAGCCGTGTCTAAAAAAAACTCAACAGCTATGAACACCAATAAAAAAGCAAAGATGCTTAATCCGATAAAAGCAATCAGTACTTTTCGTTTCGATTTCAGAGGGTCTTGAATTTCTTGTTCTTCCTGCCCCATAATCGGTTCCCTCTTTATTCAAGACCCTTGACGGACTCTTTAATGATTTTTTGGATAATCTTACGATTAATCCAACTTGATGACACAGCTTCAGCAAAATCCAGACGATCAAAGTATAACCGCAGCGATTTCACTAACAGGTTTTCATACACAAGGACCTCTGCCTGTTTAGATTGCACGGTACTCCCATCCTGTAATTTGCCTTGAACGATAAATTCTTCGAAAAACACGTTGTCATTCACCATGATAATAATTGGTTCAAAGGCGATTTCAATTAGATGTTGAAACATCCAATCTAACCATTTTCTAGCACCTTCATGTCCGTGTAGAGTTAGACCAAAAAGTTCGATACTACAATCTTTGGCAAAGAAAGGCAAAATCCGTTCAATATCTCGGGTTTCAATCACATCATCAAAATCCTTAGCAACTTGCAGTATCTGTTCCTCCGTTTGAGCCATTGAAGATCATCTCTTATGGTCGATTAGATGCCACGGTCATATTAATACAATCAGAATGGCTTATCTTGAAAGCGTTCGGGGCAAACATACTGATGTTTATGGATTCATCACAACAACGATTTCAACGTTTAGACCGAACATCAATTGCATACTTTCCTTTTCAACTTGAAACCCATTTTTAGTTAAAATATGAGAGAGATAGATTGGGCGACAATCAATCCATTTTGGAAACATCGAATGCAATTTTTCGTAGATTCTTGTGATGACACCTTCTGCTCCTTTCTTCGAAAGTGAAACAACACCCATTCGCCCACCCTTTCGTAGCACTCGTTGACACTCAAACAAGAGTCGAGGAATAGCAGGAGTATCGAACAGCTCCAGCGTGAAGCTCATGAAAACGACATCAAATGTGTTGGATTCAAATGGGAGGATTAGAGCATCTCCACAGACAATCTTGACACGTTTGGCTATACCAGATTTTTGGAGGCGTTTGAGGGCTATCTCATACATACCTTTCGAGATATCTATACCTACCACCTTACCGGTGGGTCCCACTTGTTTTGCTAAAGCTATGAGCATATGACCAGTACCGTATCCTATCTCCAATACACGTTCTCCCTGTTGAACTGTTAATTTTGCTACGCCAGCTTCAGCATATTTTCTTTCAAACGAACCGCTAATCCAGTCATACCATCGACTATAGCGGTCGTAGGTTCGCATAGCGTCAGATTGTGATCGGTTGACTCGGCTTATCTGAAATCCGCTTTTTGCCATTGATAGAACCTTTTATCCAAATCTTGTGAATCCTTGAGCTGGAGAAAATAAAAGGACTCCGAATTACAAGGGAAAAAAGAAGAAGAGAAGGATTATGGAATTTCCACAATCCCTGTTGTTCAATGCTACTCGCCTTTTCGTCGCAGCATGAGCCACACAACGATGACTATGACAACGACTACAACTGCAACGGCTGCTATAATTAGTAGCCATTCAACAGGAAACGGCATTACTGGGGCAAGGACGAGACCTTGTCGAGCGAAATAGATGTCGTGATTTACACCGTTGCGACCATCAGTCCAGACGATGCACATGTCTCCATTGGGGGCAGGGCGTAGGCAGAAGTAATCTCCTGGACGTGTGAAGCTTAGCGGAAACCCCACATCCGAGATGCGTTCGTCTTCGGAAAAGGTGGCTCCGTCATCGGTGGAATAGCTGTAGTAAATGTTCCATTCGCCTAACCTGGCATCCAGCCACGCCATGTGAATCGTGTCATCGTCGGTGATGTACATTTCTACCATTCGTTGCATTCCTGTGTTGTCATCATTTACTTGTACTGGAGTATTCCATGTCTGACCGCCATCAGTGGATTTGATGACGTAGATTTCATGGTATTGTGGGCTAGTGTCGAGACCGGCACTATAGGCGACATAGACGTTTTGTGAACTATCACTTCGCACTACTGTAAGGAGGTTTAACGAGATGTATGGGGGATTAACTAGTACGCTGGGTGTCCATGTAACCCCAAGGTCATCAGAGCGTGTGAAGAAAATCTGTGAGAGTGGTGCGGTATCCGATGTTCCATTTACATATATCATGTAAAGTGAATCATTGGAAGTGCAATGGATGTACGGGATCCAAGGTTCAGCAGGCGTTGTCGTTGGTGTGAAGGAGGCTCCGCCATCAGTGGATTTCGTAAATCGTAAATCCCAACTCTGTTCGATGTATTCAGAGTCGATTTCAATATGATCCCAGACGACGTAGATGTTTCCGTTAGAGTCGATGCACGCTGTTTCTTTGTCATCGAAATATGTGGTGTCTGCTGCATTCACAGGCGTGCCCCAAGTTTCACCGCCATCTGTGGTTTTGGCTACTCCGACACCTTCAGGGTCGTAGTTGGTAGTAATGTCATTAAACTCGATCCACACAAAATAGACATTATCATCAGCATCTTTTTCCAACCAAGGGTCCGATTGGAAGTTATTATCATCCATCCGAGTCATTAGAATATTTGGAGTATAGGTGATTCCACCATCGAGAGAATAGGCGAATCCTACACGGCGACCAGGTCCGTCATGGGATTCAGCTTCTTTCCAACCTATGAGTATGCGTCCATCACTCGTTATTGCCATGGTGGGCTCAACTTGATCGGTATATGGTGAGGTGCCATCCGTGACGCGGATATTCGTGCCAAATTCGTTGGCACCGTCTTGTGCCAAGACGAGGGGTACTGGTATTTTCGTAAATGGTGACTGACTAGCTATTGCTGCTGGTAAAATGAAGAATTGTGAAGCGAAGAGTATCGTTAAAAGAATTGCATGGGAAGCTTTCATTGATATCACCAGTTCCTTGATTAACTCAAGGCGGGTATCCTGCCAACGTAGTATTAGATATACTCATCTATACCGGAAAGTGCGGTTTTCGACCGTTAACCGCATTGCCATTAAAAAAGGTCAACCTGATGAGTGCTGTTAGAATCAAATGTAGTGAGTTAATAGTGTGGGGTGTGTTCGTCTACATTTCGAACCCGGTTTTCCCAGTGCCCCATTTGTCAAGAGCAACTTTCAATTCTGGATGATCTTCAGCGTAGTCTTTCAATGTGATGCCCTTAACAGTGGCATCGATGGCTTGGCGGAATGCCATTGCACCAGCTGAGGGACCGCCGTGTTCTGCGGGGTAGGCATGGATACCGCCACCGGTTCCTATCATGATTTCTAAGCCGAGATCCTCCACCACCATGGGTACGTGTCCGGGCGTTATTCCACCACTGGGCATGGGCATAGTCGGTTTAACGTGTTGTAGGGGATAATTCATCGCTCGAGCCATTTCGAT
>JAEOSA010000129.1 GCA_016840595.1 Candidatus Hermodarchaeota archaeon
CTTCGTTCACCATATACTGGGCTATTGGTCTAGCAGGTCCAATGACGGCTTGAAATGCGCTAACTGGAAAGTCTAGCGTTTTCATGGTATCACGGAGAACATAGGCAAGTTCCATATTTGTCAATGGCATCCGGGCAGGAGTTCGGGTTACATTTGCGTTCCCAGCATAGTAGGAACTTACAATCGCAGTAAATCCAAGGCCTAATGCTGCGTTGTAAGGTGGGAAAATACCGACTGCACCGAAGGGATACCTTGTTAGAATGGTTCTCTCACCCTCGATGGAACAGGGGATTTCTTTTGGGCCTAATCGTTCAGTAATGAAATCTGCTTTTTCTTTGCAAAGCGTTTTGAAAACTTTTGTTGTCTGCCAGTCAAATAGTTTGACAGGTGTCCCCTCCACAATTCCAATTTTCTTAAACTCTTCATAATGGTTCCACATGAAATCATGTAATGAGAGTATGCTTTCCATTCGGTCCTGAAGGCTCAATCCTTTCCCATTTTCATCGAGTTCACGGTGCATTAATCCACGAATTTGGGCTGCTTCTTCACAAGCCTCAGCGGTCTCTTTCACTCCCCCAATGGCATACTCAGCAAAAATAATCTCATCAATTTCTTCCTTCTTTGCTTTGGGGTACCCATGGACACGAATGTGATCTTTGAGCAAACGAATTTCAGGAATTTTTTCTGGTAGCATTCCAGTGAAGTATCGTGCCGCAAATTGATTCAGCGAACTCTGATCCCTTAATGCCATCGCAAAGAGAATCCGGGGGTCACCAATTGCTTTATTCATGTCAGGAAATTTTCCAATACGTCCCTTCTCGGGTTTGGATATTTCACCCTTAATCAGATGCCCAAAGAATCGCATGAAATAACACCTTCTAATTTTTAGTGGATATTCGCGAGCTTAGTAGAAGCTCGAGGGTACCTGCTATTAAAAAACTATCTAGGAAGACCACTGACTTCGGTCGATGGATGAATTGGATTTTGACGAGTTTTTAGGATAAGCTGTAAACTCACTGGTATGCAAATGAGATTGACCGTCAAATGCGGCGTTGTCAGACTCACTAAGAGAAAGAGATCAGCCTTGGAAACTGAATATGACAACCTCCAACGATTCCTTCGGGGCGAAAGGGATGTTAAGCTCTATTCGGCCAATCGTCAACAAGCTGAATGATACTACACACGACCAAAACGGGATAAGGAGTATCCGCTTTCACTCAGAAAAGATCTCATTGACCTACACAAGGCAAAGACCTTCTGGTTCCTCCGAGTCCGGGTACATGGTATAAGAGGAGGAATCAGGATCCCCATAATCCCACACCGAACCTTTCCCAAGACCGCGGAATTAGGGGAGAGCAAACTCTTTCGGAGACATGGGAGGTTCTACGTGAACTTGGTGTTCACGTTTGAGGCCCCACCTCTTCACAGGGGCACCTCAGTGATCGGTGTTGACTTGGGTGAGCGCATTATGGCAGCAACGGTGCTGCTGCAAAACAGTTGCGTTAAACGACCCAGGTTTCTCGGTCGAGAGGTGAGAGGTATCAGACGGCATCATGCATGGTTACGTCGACGGTTACAAGAACGAGGGCTCAAGCAGGTTGCCAAGCGAATTGGTGACCGGGAGAAACGGCGAGTTAATGCCGTCCTCCACAAAATAAGCAAGGAGATAGTGGAGATGGCTGATAAGGCCAGGTCATGGATTGCGATTGGTGATCTTACTGGTATCAGGGAAAGCGCTGAGAAGAAGGGAAAACGGATGCGGAGAATCGTTAGTACTATGCCGTTCTGGAGGCTGACACAGATGATAATCTATAAGGCAATGATGCGTGGCATCCCAGTAGTCTTGGTGAATGAGGCGTATACTAGTGTCACCTGTCACGTGTGTGGTCGACGTGGTTTGCGTCCAACTCAGGCAAGGTTTCGGTGTCCAGAATGTGGAGAGTTCAATGCTGACCTTAATGGTGCAATTAATATCGCTCGTAAAGTCGAGAGGCACCTTGGCTATATGCCATTGTGTGGGGCCACCTGTGAACCGGCCCTTGACTGTGCAACTGCATAGAAGCCCCGTCTTCAGACGATGGCAGTTCACGCCTATCACTTACTCAAAAATTTTGTTTTCATGAGAACAACTATAATTAAAGAACAGAGTTATCCTAGCGGTCCATTGAAAATTCCTACTTGACGGGTGGAATCTGAAATGCCACTTACCAATGATGATGAACTAATTTACACACACGACGAACTTGCGTTTCGTGCCCATGTGCGTGAATTTGTTAACCGTGAAATCACCCCTGTCGTAAAGCAGATTGAAGAACGGGATTTTGATTATCGTGGGTTTTTCAACAAAATGGCTGATGCTGGGTTCTCAGGGTTGCTACTGCCAGAAACGTACGGAGGCTCTGATAAGTCCTTGATGCATCAGCTGATCGCTGGTGAAGAGCTCTCGGCGGTATCGCCATCTGCATTAATGATGTTCGGAGCTAGTTGTATGCTAAGTGCCATTCCAATCCTCCGGTTTGGCTCAGAAGAGCAGAAACAGCGATATCTTGTTCCTTTAGCTAAAGGTGAATCGATTGGAGCGTTAGCAATTACGGAACCTGCTGTGGGTAGCGATACAGCTGGCATGGAAACTCGTGCTGTTTGGAACGAAAAGGAGCAATGCTGGATTCTCAACGGTGAAAAACGGTATATCACCAATGGTAGTATCGCTGACCAAATAGTTGTTTTTGCCATCACAGATCCCAAGGTGGACAGCAAAAGTGGAATGTCTGCATTCATTATCGAATCATCCTGGAAAGGCTTCTCTGTAGAAAGAGATTATTCTTTGATGGGTCGGGGCGGAGTTTATGCATCACATATCCGCTTTGAAAACATGAAAGTGCCCAAAGAAAATCTTCTCGGTAAACTCAACCAAGGCTTTCTCATCCTGATGGATGAATTAGATACAGAAAGGATTGGAATAGCTGCTGAAGCTCTCGGGTGTATGCGAACCCCCTTCGAGATTGCAGTCGATTATTCACAAAAACGTGTTCAATTTGACCAACCTATTTCACGGTTCGAGGGAATATCTTTCAAAATTGCTGATATGGCCACCAAAATGCGTGCTGCCCGGCTCTTAGTAGTAACTGCCGCTCGTATGGTGGATCAAGGACTTCCCTGCACCAAGGAAGCCACTATGGCGAAACTCTTTGCTACTGAAGCGGCTTTAGAAGTATGTGACCTTGCTATCCAAATCTGCGGGGGAGCAGGATATGTCAAAGACTACTTCCCACTGGAGCAGTTTTATCGCGATGCTCGTCTCGGAACCATCGGTGGTGGAACCTCCGAAATCATGCGGTTTCTAATTCAACGTGAAGTGTATATTGAAGACAAACGAAGTAAAGCCCTCGCAAAGGTAAAGCTAGACGTTGAAGAGCTAGAATTCGACACACTCATGACTGCAATTCCGAATGGATTTCGACCAGAACGCGCAGAAGATGTGACTGCAAAAATACAATTTCTTTTCGATGACCAAAACCCTTGGCTGCTATCAATCAAGGATCAAAAATGTAGTATCAAAAAGAATCAAATCAAAAACCCAACAATTATCGTGAAAACTGACTCCAATACATGGCGAAGCATCCTTCTAGGGAAGCTTGATGCTATGCAAGCAATGACGACAAGTAAAATCACTATTGACACCGATGATATGGATTTGTTATTGAAATTTGTACGCATGTTTCGATTCACACCAGAAATCCTCCAGCAGGTCACTGTTGAAACCACCTCTTCTCTCAAGAAACCGGAAAAGAGTGAAGCAAAGTTTCAGCTCGGAAAAAGCCTGAATGAAATTCAAATCGGGGAGAAGGCACAAGGATCTATGAAGGTAACAGCTGAGCATATTGAATTGTACGCCAAAGTGTCCGGTGACTATAATCCCCTTCATTTCAACGACGAATATGCTGCCACTACAATCTTTGGACGACGAATCGCCCATGGTCCCATTGGAGGCGCGTTAGTCGCTCAAGTCATCGGTATGCAATTACCGGGACTAGGAACACTAGCTTACAATATGAAAGTGAATTTCACGGCTCCCGTTTATCCAGGTGATGAAATCACTGCCGAAGTCGAAGCCACAGAAAAAATGCTAAAGAAAAACCTTCTCCGACTCAGTTTCAGTGTGGTAAATCAAAATGGACAAGAAGTGATGAACGGCTACGCCAATGTTCTTCCACCACTCAAAGAGTAGAATCGGTTTTAACGGAATCTACACACGAAAAACCCTGTTCTAATCCGAAAATGCAATTATGCTGAAAGTGCACCTTGATCTTTCAAATCCTTCGCAATATCCTCAAGTCCCAATGTTTGAAGTGTATTAAAAGTAGGAATTCCCGTCTTAACGTCCCAGCCATAGAGTGTATAGTATTCATCGAGCATGGGTTCCAAATCAACGGTCTGTCCTTGGCTAGGACCACTGGGAAATGGTTCATGTGTAAAACGACGAGGTAATCGATCATCTTTTCGTGTAATACCTTCACGAACATTAAAACATCGTTTTAACGTCACTAAACGTGCTCCAATATGCATTAATTTCTCGACACTAGCAAAAGCGGGTTCACCGGTCACCGTAGCTAAAAGAGGAGCGAAATCTTCGACCCAGAATATTGGGGGCCATGAACAGGTGTACCAACACACAATAAGACTATCGCGAATGGTGTAGACCTTTTCAGTTACCACGGTGGCTAGAGCTTTGTGGGTTTCCACATATGGGTCACAAATTTCTGGGAGTTTGTCCTCTCCAAAGCGTTCTGCAGCGACGTCCTTGTAGGCTAACTGATCCATCGTTACAAGATTACGTAAATGGTCAGCTCCTCGGGCTGACACAGCATGACCCAAAGCCATAGATCGATGGGCTCGTCCATCCTGTCCTGAAATTTCCATCCCTTTAACCGTCATATCATAAGCTTCAGCTGCAGTACCTTTTTTCTGAGCAATTCGGTGGCTTCCCTCAGCAGCAAGATCGCCCAAGCCCTTTCGTTCAGCGATTGCGTGCATCAATTCGACAAGGGTTTCTTTATTACCCCACCGAATATCCAATTCTCGCTGTTCTTCTTCGGTTAGTAGTCCATGCTCTGCCAATTCCATTAGAAAGGCAGCCGTACAGCCCGCGCTGATTACATCTAATCCATATTCATTGCACAAGTGCTGCGTTTGTAAAATTGTTGGAATATCATCAATTCCCACATTACTCCCCATTGCCATAATCCCCTCATATTCCGGTCCCTCAGTAATGAGACCCTTATAGATCCCCTCATCAACTTTGAATGCCTTCTTACAAGCTAATCGACATGTAGCACAGGCTCGTGTAGTGTGATAATAATGGTCGTGAAAGGCTTCGGCGGAAATCCGGTCCCATCCCTCGTAGACTCCTTCTCGATGGTTATAGGTTGGTAATTCTCCGATACTCTGTTTGGTTGCCACCAGAATGGGCGTACCATACTTCCGCATTTCTAGGGCTTGGGGATTTTCCTGAACTCGCTGGTGTCCTTCTTCCCATAGCGCTTTGAATCGTTGGGGATCTGCCACGTCAACACTTCCGGTTCCTCGCATCACAATGGCTTTCAGCTTCTTACTTCCCATCACCGCCCCCAGTCCTGTACGCCCTGCCGCGCGAGCTCCATCCACCATAATCGCTGAATATTTTACAAGATTTTCTCCACCCGGACCAATTAGGGCAACATGACCATGCTGCTGTTTTAGATCTTTTCGCAGTCCTTTTGAAGCTTTGAGTGTTTTTTGCCCCCAGTAGGGGATTCCAGAATGAAACTCAACCTTTTCATCTACAATAGAGAG
>JAEOSA010000130.1 GCA_016840595.1 Candidatus Hermodarchaeota archaeon
GGTAGCGGTTTTTTCTGTGGGAACTTTTTCTTTTCGAGGTTGTTTCGGTGTCCAATCTGCTACTGCTGCAGCAGCAATTGCTACATCAAATTTTGTGGTTTCTAGCTCTGCAACAACGGCATCAGCCATTTCCTGAGTCGATTCAACAGGAATGACTTTCACACCCTCTGGTGGAGGGATGGAGCCTCTTCCATAAACCAAAGTAACTTTAGCTCCCCTTGCATATGCGGCTTTTGCTAACTCGACACCCATTCGACCTGAACTCTTACTTGTCACAATGCGAACCGGGTCAATGTATTCAATAGTTGGACCCGCAGTAATCAGGAACTGTTTCTTATCCAAATCGCGTTTAGCTCCGATCTTCTGGATGATAGCACTGACAACCTCTTTTGTAGTAGCAATTTTCGCTTTCCCTTCCTCTAGTCGTGGACCAATGAACACTACGCCCAAGTCTTCAAGTTTCTTGATGTTCTCTCGGACAATCGGATGGTTATACATGGAGGCATGCATAGCTGGTACAATCAAAATTGGAATACCCGTACCAAATGCAGTTGTAGCAGTAGAGGTAACAGGTGTATCATCAACGCCCATAGCAATCTTCGAGATGGTATTCGCCGTAGCTGGTGCTATAAGGATGAGATCTGCTTTTTCTTCGTGCTCACCAGCCAATGCCACATGTTCAATTGCGCCAGTTAATTCCGTGATGACCGGATTCCCTGTCGCCCATTCCATCAAATAGGGATGAATAATGATATGTGCTGCTTCGGAGAATACGGCGACAACTTCTGCTCCATGGCGCATTAGCAAACGGGCAATCTCTGGGCTTTGAACAGCGGCAACACTTCCTGTAATACAGTGAACTATGAATTTACCCCGGAGTTCAACTCCTAAAGACTCAATTATGTCCCTTGATGGGTGCGTTGTTTTTCGCATTGTAATCTCATCCTAATGATAGGTGTGCTGTTTATCAGGGTATTTTCCTGTTCTAACTTCGTCCATGAACTCTATAATTGCATCGCGAATAGCTTTATCGAGATTCGCAAACCGCTTCACGAATTTAGGTAAATATTGATTACCAACTAATCCCAAAACTTCAGTGATCACTAAAACTTGACCATCACAATGTTTTCCTGCTCCAATTCCAATTGTGGGAATCTTCACATCATGTGTGATTTTTCGAGCTAGCCATTCTGGGATGCATTCTAAAACCATAGAAAACACTCCTAGTTTCTCAAGATGGAGCGCATCACGCCAAATCTGATCAGCCTGTTTGGGAGTTTTTCCTTGAACTTTATATTTTTCAGCGAATTGTGGAAGGAGTCCTACGTGCCCCATAACCGGGATGTTATTTTCTAAAAGAACGGTGATAACTTCTGGCTGATTTCCCTCAATTTTTACGGCATGTGCTCCTGCTTGAAGCAACTGTTGGGCATTAGCTAAGGCCTCTTCGGGAGTGTCATAACTATGAATTGGCATATCAGAAACAATTAGGGTCTTTTTCGCACCTTGAGCCACTGCACGTGTATGATACTCCATTGCAGCCATTGTAACTTTTTTCGTATCAGGATTCCCTTGGAAAACCATCCCTAAACTGTCTCCTACTAAAATCAAATCAATTTCCGTATCATCCAAGATTCGTGCAATTTGGTAATCGTAGGCTGTCAACATCGTAATTTTTCGTTTTCCTTTTAACTCTCGAATTTCATTTGCATTCACGTATAAACACTCTCCTTGAAACGCACCAATTGTACAATCAACTCATTCACCGGGGTTGGGATATTGTATTTTTTCCCCAAATTGACAATCTTTCCGTTAAGAAAATCAATCTCAGTTTTTCTACCTCTTTCTACGTCCTGCAACATAGAAGTTTGATTTGTATACCGAGGGAGATTTTGATTCATCACTTGAATCAGGCTCAAATCAATTTTCACGCCCTCTGCCGCTCCAACGGCAATACATTCCTCCACAACACGGAGTTTAATTTCTGCTAAATGGGGGGAAACAAGAGTAGCAGTTGGAACATGTAAAATAGCACTCAAAGGATTAGTATAACAATTAATGGTGACTTTTCTCCACACGTCGGTTTGAAAAGAATCAGAGATAACAACATCAAGTCCACAATTTTGAAAGAGCTTGGCAACCTTCTTCGAGTCTTTATCTGAATCGAAAAAGGTGAAATTCAAGCATACTTTGATTCGTCCAGGTTCGACTATCTCTGCGCCTGTTTCTACAATTCCGCGGATTACAGTCCCTCTTCCATTTGTCACTTTACGGGCAATCTCTTCGATACCAAGACCATTCTGCAAAAGAAGTAACACGGTATCTTCATGGATCAGAGGCGCGATTGAGGTCAATGCTTCCTCTAAATCAATGGCTTTCACCGTGATAAGAAGGAGCGTTTTGGAAGGAATTTTGTCAATCAAGGTTGTGGGTGTGATGTTTTTCGAATAGGTTCCCGCGCCATCACCGAGTAATTCAAGGCCTTTTTCTTTTATTGCATCCATGTGTGCGGGACGTCCTACCAATGTCACTGGAGTATTTTGTGATAGAAAAGCTCCGTAAACTGAACCAATAGCTCCTGCGCCTAGGATGAAAATTTGGTTGAACGTCATTCCGTTTTACCTCCTCGGTATTCAAGTTTCTCCCTTTTTGCAAGGTTTCCTAGCCGCTCGTTAATCAGCTGTATGGCTTCGGACAGATTTTCCCGATTGTTAAAAGCGGTCACTATTTTCGTCAGAGTTGCTTCAGATTCTTTTTTGAGCTCTTTGGTAACTGAAATTAATAATGGCATTGTGCGTACGATGTTATCCACAATAGTGATTTTTGCCATTTGAGCAGTCCGCGAAAGGGGATTCAAGTCAACGGTAACAACATCCTTTCCTACTTTGACAAGACCTTCTGTACGATCACCATCTTCTAGTGGCACAAATGCTAAATCCGCGACGAATAATCCTCGATGATCCACAACTCGTCGATCACTATATATTTCGGGAATAGTTTCTTGAAACGCCGAATCAATTCCATAAATCTCCTTTGCCCCTGCATCTCGCATCACTTGAGCAATAGCTTCCTCGCGTTCTCGTGATCGATGATACAAGTTGATTTCTAATTTGGCTCCAGATACTCTTGCTAATTTCACTAATTCTTTTGGCACTAATGCTGCCACATTACCGTTAACTGAAACCACTGGATTCTTTGCCAACAATAAGCTTGCAGCAGCAGCACGTATAGCCCTCCGAGCGTTCTCAGTTGTTGTTTCGCCTATCAGATAATCAAAGGCTTCACCACGTCCGTGAGCAAACAATCCAAAGCTTGATGTCACTCCAGACTCAAATCCTTGAACTAACTTCGTTCGAATTCGAAGAGATGTAGCTCGAGGATGTTTCTCCGAGATTTCTTGTTCATTCATTCAGGATACGCGCTCCTTCACAATCTACGTTCATTACCAAAACATCATGTTCTGGAATTTTGTGCTCTTCAAAAATCGCGACGATTTCTTTCACCTGATCTGGCGGCACAAGGGTAAACACGTTTTCACCAAAAATCGCAGTACTACATGTAATTCCCGTCAAATCTGTTGCTTGTAATACTGCTTGAACACGATCCGTGATAATTCCAATATACTCTGCAAAATGCCGGGAATAATCTAAGAAATTCTCAACGGTGGGATGGCCCTGCAATGCGTCGGTCAACATTCCTCCCCGCTCATTAATCCGTTGCCTTGCTTCATCATTCTGTAAATACTGGGGTGTAGAGAGGGCACCAAAAGGAAGACAGACCACCATATATTCATTACTCGAAGGTAGAATCTCAATATGCCCAATTCCAGGTGCCCCTTCATGGGTTCGAATCTCGATACCTCCATATGTTTCAGCAATCACCGTTCCCAAACCCGTGTGTAACTCAACTTCTACGACATGTGCAATTTGAGCAACTTTAATGGAGTTTAAACCTAGACCTAAAGCTTCGTTCAGTGCAAGCGATAGGCTGAGCGCACCTGCACCGCTCGTTCCAAAGCCACAACCAACTGGTAATGCAACCTCGTGTTTGACCTGAATGTCAAAGGTTTTACTTGATGCAAATTCAAGCATCCGAGTACTCACAGCCTCAGAAACAGGGGCTGGGTGAGAAGTGCTGCCATTCATTTCAATGTGGATGCGTGTGTCTTTTGCAGGTTCAACTTCAACAGTTGTAGTCACTCCCTTGTCAACTGAGACGCCCGCTCCCCGTGATCCCTTCTTAAGAGGGTCTTCAGACTCATCGCATATCTGAAAGAAACCTGTGATGTGACCTGGGGAAAATCCACATGCCTTCATTATCTAGCCTGCCTGGAATCGCGTTTTGAACAGGTGGAGCAAGTCGCGTGGTGTTTGATAAGAAAATAAATATTTTGCATACGATATTTAAAGAATTTAAATTATATTCAGATATTGCACTAAAAAATAGTTGTAACATGCCATTTAGCTTATAGAGAATGGGCAAGGATGTTCAAAGCAATATGACGAATGCTTCAGCATATTGCCCGGCTGGAATTTCTAGCTTCTTTCAAGCGGTGACTACCAGTCCACCTCCTCAATCCATAGACGCCGCTTGTCGCATTGGCGCGAGAGGTGGCGGTTTTGTTATCGAAAAAGGAGTCACTACGGAGGTAAAACTCACTTCTACAAAGAAAACCGAAATAGATGTTACCATTAACGGAAAAAACGCTCCCGAAGCAAATGTTACTCGTGAAGTTTTCAAACTTCTTCTCCCCAAAATCAAAACACCTTGCCGAATTTCGGTAAGCCACAAAGTTGAGGTTCCGATTGGTGCAGGCTATGGAGCAAGTGCGGCAGGGGCTGTTAGTACTGCTATGGCCTTAGCTAAAGCATTTGATTTGAAGATGACTCTGAACCAGATTGGGCAAATCGCACATACCGCTGAAATTCGCTGTGCCACAGGATTAGGGAGTGTAAGCGGGGTCATTCGTGGCGGCGCAATCCTAATTTTGGAACCTGGTGCACCAGGTTATGATCGAGTTGATTGGCTTCCCATGAATCCCACTCATCGAATAGTCACCGCAAGTTTTGCTCCGATATCAAAAAAAGATATTATTTTCTCCAAGGAAGCACTACAAGTGGTTAATCGCGAAGGTCAAGAGGTTTTTCGGCAAATCTTGATGAATCCAAATCCTGTGCTATTCATGAAATTATGCCGGGGATTTGCTACAAAGGCTGGATTTCTCTCTGATCGTCTTGTCGAAGTAATAGAGAAAGCTATGGGTGCAGGTGCTTTGGGCGCCACTCAAAATATGATTGGTGACGCTTTCCATGCACTCGTTGATGTGAAGAGTGTTGATTCAGTGGTAGGCTCAGTAACTGATGACTTTAACTCAGAAGTGCTGGTTTCAAAGATTTCTATGGGTGGACCAATCTATAGATAAGTATGGGAAGTCCTGAACCAAGTAGAAGTGAAGACGATGAAAAATCAACCGTCTTCGATTTTATTTCCTCAAATGCCGAAATCACTGCTAATCTCGATAACGGCATTGATGGCGGCCCTTGTTGCTGTATTGACCATGGCATTCCAGATTTATGTTCCCGCGACAACGGGCTACTTTAACTTGGGTGAGGTCGGGGTCTTTATCTCCGCCATCTTATTTGGACCGATAGTCGGAGCCGTAGCCGGTGGTGTCGGTTCAATGGTTGCTGACATTGCGACAGGCTTTGTGCAATATGCATTCGCTACTCTGTTGATTAAGGGTCTGGAAGGGTTTGTGGTTGGTTACTTGAGCTTCGCCTTTCGAGATCGATTG
>JAEOSA010000131.1 GCA_016840595.1 Candidatus Hermodarchaeota archaeon
TGGGTTCTTTTCATTTTTGGTTAGTGTGGTATGGCTGATAATTGTGTGGATCACCGGAAGGTGGACCCTCCCCTTTAATGCATGGACATTCAATGACTTCGTATATACGTGGTTTATCGCATTTCTCTGGATTCTAGTGCCTGCCCTCATTGCCGGGACAATATTCCTAATCTGGTGGTTGCGAAAAGAGCCAAAAGAAGAATCCTAAAATTCTCTCCCTTTAGGATTCCTTTTTTCTTTTTTTGAAATCTAACCTTAATTTTGGATTTAGCATAAGGGAAGTTGAAGTATAACTGCGAATAGTTACACTGGTACTAATCTCGACTTTCCCATGCAGCCAAGGGAGGGATGGATCGACGACTTCGTCTGAATGCCCAGATCAGTAGTGCAACGAGGATTAGGACAACTACGGCGATCATGCCGGTCCATAGCAACCAATCAAGAGTTGGTGGCCACATGGATGGAAGATTGAATCGGTAAATTAGTAGAATTGGTGCTACAATCAGGGCAATCAGGTTTACAACTTTAATCATTGGATTCAAGGCGGGACCAGCTGTATCTTTCAAGGGATCACCAATCGTGTCCCCGCATACGGCTGCCTTGTGTCGTTCTGAACCTTTTCCGGTACCAGCAGCGATATCACAGAATTCATCCTCAATGGTTTTCTTCGCATTATCCCATGCCCCGCCTGCCACTGACATATAGACAGCGAGGAGTAAGCCGGATGCAATAAGCCCTGCTAGGAAGCCACCCAATGCTTCAATCTGTAAGAGAAATCCGATTACAATTGGTGTGATTACAGCTAGAACGGTCAAACTGATGAGTTCTTTTTGTGCTGCAGCGGTCGTAATTTCTACTACACGATCATAATGTGGTTTCACTTTGCCTTCCATTACACCAGGAATCTTGAACTGTTCTCGGACTTCATCAATAATCTGTGACGAAGCACGACTGACCGCCCGAATCGCCAATGCCGAGAACAACCAAGGCAACGCAGCTCCGATCAATAATCCTCCTAAGACAACGGGATTGTTGATTTGAATTCCAAATTCCAACGGGTTCGGAATCACCCAATAAGTTGCCATTCGACTCACATCTACGACGAAACTATAGAATAGGGCACTTGCTGCAATCACCGCAGAAGCAATGGCGATGTTCTTAGTAATCGCTTTCATTGTGTTCCCCACGGCATCAAGATCTGCGAGGACCTTTCGAGAAGCCTCAGGCATATCGGCCAATTCGGCAATCCCCTGCGCGTTATCAGCAATCGGACCATAACTATCCATTGCCACATTATTTCCAGTGTGTGAGAGCATGCCAATCCCGATTAGCGCAATTCCATAGAGTACAAACCCGGGTGCAATGATGAATGCCAGAATGAAAGTAGCGACGATGACAACGGTGATCCACACAGCCGCTTCATAACCGGTGCTAATGCCACTAAGAACAATAGTCGCAGGTCCACCATGAGATTGTTCAACGATTTCTTCGACAGGTCGATGGCGATGACTAGTAAAGTAATTTGTGAGAGGATTGAAGCTCACGGCGAGCATGACACCCACTCCGACGAGGATGCCGAGTCGGATATCACCTGTATAAATCCAAGCATAGACGGTTGAAACGATAATCGTGAAAGCACTGCTGACTTCGTAACTATAGAACATGGCTTTTTCTGCCTTTTCGGTGCGCCAGACCGCAACCATGAAGGTTCCAATAATGCTGCTGATAACGCCAACACCACGAACGACAAGGGGGAAGATGATCCAGAAGATATGGCCAGTAATGGCATACAGAGCAACGCCTAGAATAAGTGTTGAAACAATCGTGACCTCATAAGACTCAAAGATATCGGCTGCCATTCCAGCGCAGTCACCGACATTGTCACCAACAAGATCTGCAATGACAGCGGCGTTGCGAGGATCGTCTTCGGGAAGCCCTGCTTCAACTTTTCCAACAAGGTCAGCACCTACATCAGCAGCTTTAGTATAAATGCCACCACCAATACGCATGAAGAGTGCAAGAAGCGTCCCACCCAACCCAAAGCCCAGAAGGGCGTCAGGAGCGCTGATACCGAAGGCAACGAATATCATAGTACCGCCAAGGAGCCCAAGACCATCAGTGAGCATACCGGTGAAAGTTCCGCCATGGTAAGCAATTTTCAAGGCTTCACGATAGCTGCGCCCAGAGGCAGATGCAACGCGAACATTGGATTCTATAGCTATTCGCATTCCAAGTTGTCCCACAGCGAGAGAAAAGAGAGCACCCATAATAAACGCGACAGCTCGTCCGGAGGCAATAATGAGAGATGTATTATAGAAGACCGGGGGAAAGACTTCAACGGCTTCCTCAGTTGGAGGAATGATGTACACGGAGAAGAAGAGAATAAAGGTAAGAAGAACTATGATTGGAATGATGGTTCGGAGTTGCCTGCGGAGATAGGCGTTGGAACCTTCCTTCACTGCCGTCCACACTTCTTGCATCTTCTTGGTGCCTTTATCATGTTTAAGGACATCACGCCGAAGCCACAAAGCGTAAATGAAGCTGATGATGGCAGCGATGATAACAAAATAGATCATGAGCTGCTCGATGAAAGAGAGGCTGAGGAACGTGGAGAAGAATCCAGTCATGTAATCACCGTTGAAATTCGTGTTTTTCAGAGCTCATCATAACGAGTTCTTTTATCTTATATACTGATTCCGTGTTCAAGAAAGAAGTCTCTGCTATCAATCCTTCGATTATACAAACGACTGTAACGCATATGAAAAACACCTACCTTCGAAAGTTGAAAGAAAATTCCTCAAAAACAAGCTATATAGCCGTCTAAGAAAGTTAGTAAATACACATTACAGATGGAGGGAGCCAGTGTGTTCAGGAAGAGCTTGGTAAAAATCCTATTGCTTCTTGCTTTAGCATTAGTCCCTATAACAGCTCTAATAAATGCACAATTGCTTGGAATTATCTGGACACCTGCACTAGGAGGAGTATCCTGTGTCAGTGCACCGTTCGGACCAAATGAAAACCAATCCTATTCGGTGATATTTCATTCAATAAATTTTACTTTCCTTGGTTCCACCTATGATTATGGTGAGCTCAGAGATTTACCTAGAACAGCTCATTTCTTGATTACTTTTGGCGATGGGCAGAAGGAAAATTTGACTTTGCACTATAATGGTTTTATTGGTATTGTTAGATTCTTTATCAATTACCATTGGAACGTTACAAATCATGTCTCTCCCCGAGCAGGTGTGATAACGGGAAATAGCGAGGTTCTTTTCAATGGCTGGCAATTCCTAGTTATCCCAGAAAACTAGTAATTGTGTCTTATTGAGGAATTTAACCGTAAGTAACGCTTATGTACTGGCGCTCATACCTTTGACGGCAACAATTCATGCCTTGTTGTCGGAGGCGTCCAATTTGCCTGGTAACATTGAGAAATTCGTTGAAGAAGCCACGAAAGCTGTCGGTTCTGAACACATCACGACCAATCTTGCAATGCGACACAGCTACATGGCCCGGTCAGTGATGGGCATTCGAGCCGGTGTCGCTGAAGCGATTGTTAAACCTGCTAACCGCGATGAAACCCAAACCATTGTCAATTTGTGTAACAAATACAAGATTCCCATTAGCCCGTATTCGGGGGGATTAAGTGGCGGGTATGCTCAGCCCCTCAAACCGGAGGGCATTATCCTTGACATGGTTCGGTTGAACAATATCATCGAAGTTGATGAAGATGCCCGCTATGTCGTCGTAGAACCAGGCGTAACAGCGGGACAAGTATGGACATATTTTCGCAAACACCACCCTGAATGGGCACCCCCTGTACCAGACGGTGCACCACCCCGGGCCACCCTAATCGGAGATGCATTAGAACGCGGTTTCAGCTTAGTTACAAGCAAATATGGGCCTCAAGGTCGATTTATCAATGGACTCGAAGTTATTCTGCCACGTGGAGACATCATCTATACGGGTAGCTGGGCTTTGAAAGGCTTCAAACCCTATTATCCTTGGGGTCCGGGACCAGATTTCACCGGACTCTTCCTTGGTGCACAAGGCACCATGGGCATCATCACCAAAGCCGCCATTCGCATCATCCCTCATCCACCTTACATTGATCTGGTCGCCTATGACTACGATAATCCAGAAGAGATGCAAAATCACTCCATGGCTGTGCTCAAAAAAGAAGTTGGAGTAATGGTGCAAGGCGGCAATTGGTGGCTGGTCCCCAGCCGTAAAGATGAACGCGAAGTGCCCAAAACCATAGAAGAATGGCGTGAAAAGAAATACTACATCCCTGAATGGCTGATGAACTACGAACTCTGGGCCCACACCGAAAAGGAAATGCAAAGCCAGATGGACATCATCGAAGAAGAAGCCAAGAAAATCGTGGACGCTGGGGGGAAAGCCAAACCCATGGAACTCCACCCCCGTGCCAAAGCCGTCCGGCTCACCAAACCCAACCTCATCGCTGTGCCCTACGCCATGCACCGCGCTGGTTTCGTCTTCATCACTTGGTACTGCCCCTGGAAGGATTGTGCTGAAATTTCACGTGTCTCAGTTGAGACCATGGAGAAATTTGACATACCACCAGTTCAATGGGTAGCCAGTATCGAACAGGGTCGTCAGTGCATCTCGATGCCCATTATCACCTTTGATAGTCGAACCGAGAAGGGCTATGAGCAAGCCGAAGCTTGGGACAAACACTTCACAAAGATTGCTCACAAAAAAGGTTGGATGAATTATCGTCCAAACGCGTTCATTCATTGGCCTGCTATGCGTCCTTTGATGCCAGAATATGTGATGATGCTCAAAGAACTCAAAGAGCTCTGGGACCCGAACGGCATCATGCATCCCGGACGGCTAGAAGTCTAGCCATTATTGCGAATTACACGTTGGCTATTTTGATTTTGTTTGGTTCTAGCTCCGCTTACGGTAGAAGTACACTGCGACAATCACGACAATAACAGCTACGCTAGCACCCACTATGATTAATACCGAATCAGGGGGAGGAGGACCATTTCCTCCATCTTCTCTATCAGGTTCATCGGGGATTCGAGCAACCCACATGTCACCAGCCACAGCCCCAAAGCTGTTTGCCATGCCGACTGTAACGAAAGCCCCGTCACTCGTAATTATTCCTGCCCAGAATTGATCAAAGTAGTTACCGCCATAGGTTGAATTCCACAGCGCAGTGCCATTCGCAGCTGTCCGGACAATCCAGCCATCTGAAATGAAAGAATTGCGGTAGTTCAGAGAGAAAATGGCAAAGCCCCCGTCGCTACATTCTGCAAACTCGAATGCGGCTTCAATGTCAGCGTCCCCATAAGTCTGATTCCATAGGTGTTGACCGTTTGCATCAACTCGAAGCAAAAACACATCTAATGTATGTTCTGTATTATTTCCTGTAGCTCCAATTATTGCAAAATCACCGTTCTGACACTCCACCACATAGGTCGCTGTGTGTAAAGTCCCGTAGGTTTGATTCCATAAGTGATTGCCATCAGCATCCACCCGAACCACCCAACAGCCAACATCCTTTTTGAATGCTTCAGGATCAGCAGCGTAACTAAAATTACCAGCCCATCCCGTCATGAGGAAGCCACCAGTGCTCACTTCGATGACATTGTAACACATTTCTCCCCAAGTGGGATTTCCATAGGTATAGTTCCACAGATGATTTCCATCCGCATCTGTGCGAATCAACCAACCCTCAATGTATCTGAGGGTCTTATTCTCAGTCCAGCCCCCGGAG
>JAEOSA010000132.1 GCA_016840595.1 Candidatus Hermodarchaeota archaeon
CTTATCTGGAAGCCAAATGTTGTACTTCTTTACCGCCGTCGCCATGCGTTCAAGGTAATCTGTTGCAACCTGATGACCAAAACCACGAGAACCACAGTGCAACATGACGACAATCTGTCCTGATTCAAGACCAAACGTCTTAGCGGCATTTTCGTCAAATATTTTCTCTACTTCTTGCACTTCTAGATAATGATTACCCGCACCTAATGTTCCTAGTTGTGGTCGACCACGCCGTCGAGCCTTCTCTGTTATGCGCGGTGCCTTGGTAGCTGCCCCTTCCATTCCTCCATTTTCTTCACAGTGAGTAAGATCGGCTTCAATGCCACGATCATTCTCAATCGCCCAACGGGCTCCTAGGCGTATGACGTCACTAAATTGACCATCACTTAATCGCAGTTTACCCTTTGAACCGACACCAGCGGGAACACGACGGAAGAGTTCGTCCATTAGTTGGTGCAATTTTGGTTTTACGGCATCCAAAGTGAGGTTGGTACGAAGCAAACGAACGCCACAGTTGATGTCAAAACCTGTACACCCTGCGGAGATTATCCCTTCTTCGGCATCAAATGCGCCAACTGCACCCATGGGTAATCCATAACCCCAATGGGCATCAGGCATTGCAAGAACCGGCTCAACAGCTCCAGGAAGGGTAGCTACATTAGTGAGTTGTTCAACAGCAGCATCCTCTAAAGCGTCAATAATTTTACGTGAACCAATAATTTTAGCGCTAACTTTCATTCGTTCTCGTGCTGACTTATCCAACCACCAACGGAATTCATCCTGTTGCTTCAATTTCTCCTTCATTATAATATGCGCCTCCTATCGTTTGATTTCCTTACACATCAACTACCACAGTAGCAATGTATTGGTTATTAACCCTTTCAAGGGCAAAACGATGAAATGTCACTCCTTTAACATGAGTTCGAAGTTCGGGCATCGTTCGACTTCCTTTTGCTATTCCAATCAGATGTAATTTCTTTTTGGGAGATTCGGTAATTTCTTCGACAGAAAACTCCGCAAAAAATACGCCTTCCACTTCAAACTCAAGAAGAAGATTAGATAACCAATCATAAAGTAGTTTTTCTTTATCTAAGCCCTTTGCCTCAACTTTGACTTGATCATCAATCCTGATTTCCTCTAAGTCATACATTATGCCAAACATCGCCATGGCTGCATGCTTGAAGACTTCAGGAAGTGTGGTTCCATAAGCTCGAAACATCTGATCCGATGTAATCTCGTCAAAGTACTCATATTTCACAGATTACCACCAAGTGAAACACTTGAGGAAATGGCAGGTTTCCCGCTTTTTAACATTGGCGTTTCTATGGTCAGGAAAAGGAACAACTTCACAAGTCTTGTTATAGGGAAAGTGGCGCCGGGTAAGGGATTCGAACCCTTGCGGCTCGGAAGCCACAGGCTCCCTTGAAATGGTACTCACATACCATTTCTCAAGGCCCGCGCCGTAACCACTTGGCTAACCCGGCTTCTGAAAATGTCACGTAATTTTTCAGACCTTCTTGTAGGATGGTACTTTTAGTTTAAAGGAATAGTGGTGTAGTCGAAAGTTTGGCAACGAAATGCCTCCAATTTAACTTATTTGCCAAGAAGTCCCCGTCTTTCAAGGTGGGGATGAATCACCCAGATAGTTATCAGCACCCCTCCCACAGGCTGAAAAACATCGACAGGCTTCCTAGCCTTAGCATGACACGGATGCTGTTGACACGAAAAATCCGCATAGCTCCCACGATGGAACAAGCCCAGGTCTTATGGGCGTTATCCGAAAAATGTCGGCTTCTCTACAACTTTGCCTTAGCTGAACGCCACAACCAGTGGACAACCAATCGCACGAAACCGAAGACCGAGCGCACCTACATCACGTACATACAACAACAAAACGCCCTGCCCACTTTCAAGCTACAGTATCCCGAGTACACCTGGGTCTATTCTAAGGTTTTGCAAATGACGCTGCGACGTCTCGATGCTGATTACAAGTCCTTCTTTTCCCGATGGATCCGTGGCGACTCCCAGGCCGACTTCCTCGCTTCAAGGGCAAGAACTACTTTACCACCTTGTGTTATAACCAATCCGGGTTCATCTTGGATGTTGACCACCAGCGGATTCGCTTCGCCCACCGTCATCCGTCGGGAATTGAACTCGAGTTTGCGTTGCCTAAGTTGCCGCCTCTGAACGGCAGAGTCAAACAGGTGGAACTCTTTCAGGATCGACGACATCGATGGTTCGTCACTATCACCTGCGAGGTGCCAGTTCCCCTGTATGTGGACAATGGTCTGTATCAGGCCATTGATTTGGGAGTGATCAATTTGGTCACGGCGGTGAACCAGAAGGGGAAATTTGTCCAGATTCGCAATCGTCGCCCGGACTTATATTGGAAAGACAAACTTCAGGAGGTGCAATCGCGCCGTGATCATTGCCGGAAGTACAGCAATCGGTGGTGGTTCTATCAGCGGAAATGGGTGAAGATGCGACGAAAATTGACTAACCAATTACGGGATTTCCAGCATAAAGTGTCCAAGTCGGTGGTGATGAATACTCGGGCTAACACAATCATTGTTGGCGATCTTGCCGTGAAGGCCATGGCACGGAAAAAACGGATGTCTGGGTGTCGGCGGCAGGATACGGCGGCTCGAACGTTGAATCATTCGCTGCAAAACACAGGGTTCTTGGGACGGTTCGTCCAATTCTTGACCTACAAAGCCAAGAAAGTGGGGAAAAGAGTAATAAGAATTGACGAGGCGCAGACCACCAGACGATGTTGTGTATGTGGTAAGGTTCGGCATCGGCGCCTATCGGAGCGCATTATTCAGTGCGATTGTGGAACCCCCTTTGACCGGGATCAGAACACAGCGATCAACATCATGGTGCGGTTCCTATTGCAGCAACCCCCTGTGAACGGGGAACCATTACAAGAATTCTTGGATGGTTTGCATCGACACACAGCCCTACCCCAAGTTCCCTGGGTAGCGGACTCGATGAAAGTCCCTGCATGAATGCAGGGGTAGTTCACACAAAACACTTAAATCACGGCACCTGCTTCCGAGCCGGTAAGCCGTGGAAGGCAACGCCTTGTTTGGTAGATAGTGTTGCTTTCTCGGCATAGCTAATCCCTTGGTAGTGGAATCCATGGGTCATCGAAAAAAACATGCCCCCAGACATGGTAGCCTTTCCTACCGTCCCCGAAAACGTGCGCGTCGCCTTAGTGGACGTGTTCGTCATTGGCCTACACATGTCACAGAACCTCAAATTCTGGGCTATGCAGGGTATAAAGTTGGTATGACGCATGTAATCCTAGTTGATGACAAACCGAATAGTCCCTGGTATGGTCGTGAGATAAGTCGCGCTGTAACAATTGTTGATACACCACCAATGCTTGTAGCTTCTTTACGAGGATATGGTCGCAATGGCGGGGGATTGCAAGTAATTGGCGAAACATGGATGGAAAATCTTCCTAAGGATATCCGTCGAACAATGCCATGGCCAAAAGACTTTGATGCTGCAGCTTCCTTGAAGAAATTCACCAAATCTATTGATAACTTAGTTGAGTTACGAGTACAGCTCTTAACGCAACCCCGCCAAGCCGGTATCGGGCAAAAGAAACCTGATGCCCTTGAATTTGGTGTTTATGGTGGGACAATAAACGACCAATTTGAATTCGCAAAGAACCTCCTTGGACAAGAAATTCGCGTTCGAGACGTTTTCCAACCAGGTCAATTCTTAGATGTCATTGGAGTAACCAAGGGGAAGGGCTTTCAAGGCGTGATTAAACGATTTGGTGTCAAGAAACTCTCGCACAAAACTCGGAAACGAGTCCGCGCAGTAGGTACACTTGGCCCATGGCATCCACACCGTATCATGTACACAGTTCCTCGCCCAGGACAAATGGGCGTCCATCAACGTACAGAATATAACAAACGCCTCCTAAAAATCGGCGAAAAAACTGACGATATCACACCTGCAGGCGGATTTCCACATTATGGAGTACTACAATCAGATTTCCTTCTCATTGATGGTTCTCTTCCCGGACCTTCACGAAGATTAGTCAGACTACGAGTACCGAATCGCTCGAAGCCGATTCCCGATAAACCACCGGAGATAGTCTATATCAGCATGACAGCGAAGAAATAGTGAAGGAGGGTTACAAGTAGTGTCAATTAAGGTTCTAACATTAGATGGTAAGAAAAAGGGAACAGCGACCCTACCTCCTATCTTTAACACCCCGCTTCGGAAGGACATAATTAAACGTGCAGTACTTGCGCAACAGTCCGCCCGCTATCAACCACATGGCGTGGATCCACTTGCTGGAAAACGAACCACGGCTGAATCCTGGGGAGTGGGACATGGTCGTGCTCGAGTTCCACGACGGAAAGGTGGAGGATATCGTTCGGCTTCAGGTGGCGCCTTTGCTCCTTTCACCGTTGGTGGACGTCGCACTCATCCCCCCGAAGCTGTAAAAAATACTCTTGAACACATTAACAAGAAAGAACGTCGTTTAGCAATTCGATCAGCAATTGCAGCCACAGCCCAAAACGACATAGTCAAAGCACGTGGTCATATATTTGAAGCTGATGAACTTCCCCTGATAGTTGTAGATAAAATCCAAGATCTTCAATCAACTGAAGAAGTTAAGGAAGTCTTTGAAAACCTTGGAATTTGGTCTGATGTTGTTCGTGCTAAAAATGGAAGAAAGGTTCGAGGTGGTAATGCACGACGCCGTGGACGAAAATACCGTAAACCCGTTGGTCCACTTATCGTCATAACTGAAGATAAAGGCATTCGCCAAGCTGCTCGGAACCTTCCCGGTGTTAAAGTCCTATATGTCTCGAAACTAAATGCCGAAGCACTTGCCCCTGGAACTCAACCCGGACGTCTCACACTCTGGACAAAATCAGCCATTGAAACACTAGCTACTGGGCTTTATGGGAGTGGTCAATAATGGATCCTTACGATGTTATTATTCGAATGATGATCACAGAACGTGCATCAGAAATTGTCGAAAAAGAGAACAGATTGACCTTTATCGTTAATCGGAGGGCAACCAAGGGGCAAATCCGCGAAGCAATTGAAACACTGTATGAAGTCAAGGTCATTAAGGTCAATACTCTGATTACCCCTGACGGAAAAAAGAAGGCATTGGTCAAACTTTCACCTGAGGACAATGCCGCTGACCTTGCAGTGAAATTAGGATTATTCTAAATGGAGGATTAAACAATGGGTAAACGAATCTTGGTCCAACGGCGCGGTCGTGGCTCACCAACCTTCCGCGCAAAAACACATCGGCGTCGGGGAGCAGTAAAATATCCTCCCCTTGCGCTCATGAATAAACGCGGTTACCTAATCGCAGATATTGAGGATTTAATGCATGATCCCGGTCGTGGTGCACCTGTAGCAAAACTTCGACTCGAAAGTGGCGAAACTTATCTAGCCTTAGTCCCCGAAGGAACCGCCATAGGCCAACAACTGCGAATAGGTCCGAAAGCAGGTATTCGTGCAGGATACATTCTGCCGCTGGGTAAAATTCCAGAAGGAACTCCCGTTTTTAATATTGAAAGTCAGCCTGGGGATGGAGGCAAATTTGTACGCTCGAGTGGCACCTATGCCACCATCGTCACTCACACCCGCGGAAAAACCACCATTCGATTACCTTCAGGAAAAACGCGAACGTGTAGTTCAACAGCACGAGCTTCC
>JAEOSA010000012.1 GCA_016840595.1 Candidatus Hermodarchaeota archaeon
GCAGGGTCGAGGTGGGTGGCGCGTTCGAAGCATTCGAGGGCTTCGGCTTGGCGTCCCACTTTGGAGAGTTCCATGCCATAGTCGTTCCAAGCCATAGCGAATTCTGGGTCGAGGTGGGTAGCATTCTCAAAGCATAGGAGGGCGTCTTGGGAGAGGCCCAGTTGGCTGAGGGCTTTACCTTTGCTGTTCCATGCGCGGGCGTAGTCGGGGGAGAGGCCGATGGCTTTATCGAAGCTTTCGATGGCCGTGCGATATTTGCGGAGTTGGTAGAGGACGACGCCGCGGTTGTACCAGACGTTAACGCGTTGGGGTTCGGTTTCAAGGATCTTATTGAAGCATTCGAGTGCTTTAGCGTAATTACCGCGTCGGGTGTAGTTGACTCCTTTGTTGAATAAGGCATTAATATCGTCTTGGTCAGGAGTCGGTCGACTACGCAAAATGAATCCTCCCGAATGATTGTGCTATTCTGTCTTTCAAGGCTAAAGCTGTTTGGATTATTGAAAATTTCCTTTTATTCGGGTTTCACTTCGTGCTAAACGCTAGCTTCTCTAAGTCGTTACGCTTAGCTTTCAACAAACTTTTACAGCCGACACCTTGGACATTGATGGCGCCAGCAGCATTACCCCATTTCGCTGCAAGTATAATATCGTCATTTTGGAGGTAGCTGGCGAGGAAGGCTCCGGCAAAGCTATCTCCAGCACCTGTTGCATCAACTTCGTTGGAATGATAACTAGTCACGTGTTGTATATTGCCTTGGTGGTTGACCAAGCACCCGTCAGATCCTTGAGTGACGACGACAATGGGCACTAGTTTGCCCAAGTGTTCAATTGCCGTCTTAGGGTCGTCAAGTTGAGTGAGGAACATCGCTTCGACAGAGTTCAGAAAGAGAATGTCCAGAAAAGGGATTTGGGGTATAATCTCGTTACGGAGTGTTTTCGCTTGATGAAATATGGTGGTCATACTGAGGAGCTTGTTTTTTCCCTTCACTCGTTTTATCAAGGAGCGTTGGAGGTGTGGGGGGAGTATGCCTAAGTGGACGGCTCGCGTTTTTTTAATGCGATCAGAGAATGCGCGAAAGGAGAGTTGGTTGCCGATACCAAAATGGAGTTGGTAGCTGTTCATCGTTCCATTCTTGCCGAAATCTGCCCAAAAGTGGGATGATCGCCCAGGTTTTCGACGAACTCCAGATAGGTCGATTCCTTTAGATTCTAGCATTTGCAGGAATTTTGGGGGAAAGTCATTGCCAATTGTTGAGACTATGGCTACTTTGCTACCGAGTGTTGCAGCGGCTATAGCTACATGGGCGGCTGATCCACCGAGAACAGGCGTGGAGGGTGTGCCTTTGAAGGAGAGTTCGTCGATGGCAAGTTTTCCGGCAACTACTAGGTCAATGGTCACAGGTAAGCGAACCAAGTATTGAATTATAAGAGCTTTACCATTATTGGATAGATGTGTGGTTCCTTTGGTTTAGAATCGATATCATTCCACGTGTGACTGACTACTGATTCAATTCCGTGGATTCGCGTTTTATCGTCGAAAACGACGGTAAGCGAAGAGAACTATCACACTGAGAATGATGATTATGGTCGTACCAAGTGCAACAGCGATAATAATTTCCTCAGTTGATGGACCTGGCGGGATCGGAAATTGTCCTGCGGCAGGTAAGATGTAGTTTGCCAAATAATAGTAATCTTCAATGATGCTCGAGTCGGCGGTGAAGACGACAACCATGTCTAGATCGGGAAAGACGTAGATGAACTGACCAAGATATCCTCGGGCGGAGTAACAAGCGGTTAGGGGTGTTGTAATGGGAGGATGGACCCACCATTGGTAGCCATAACCCCAATCTCCTCCGACCGTCACATGAAATTGACTAGCGGTAGCTACATACTCAGCTGGTACGATTTGTTCTCCGTCCCATGTGCCATTGTGCAGGTAGAGAAAACCGAGTTTGGCCATGTCTCGAGGAAGGATAACAAGGGATGAGCCGCCGTTGTTATTACCTTGTGAATCACGGGCCCAGGCATAATCAGTTATTCCAAGTGGTCCGAAAAGATACATTTCGGCGAATTCTAAGGCGGTCATGTTGGTGGCTTGGGTGAGAATGGCAGAAAGTAAGTGAGATCCACCCGTGTTATACACCCAAGTTTCCCCTGGGGCATATTGCATCGGTCGGTTGATGACAAATTCTACCCAGTTATCACTTTCAATCATTTGTCGCCAATCGTTTTCAGGGTGTTGGTAGGGACGGGACCATTCATCCCAAGGGAGCCCAGAGGTCATCGTTAAGAGATGTTCGACGGTGATAGCTTGTTTCCTGGAATCAAGATTTTGAATAGTCATGTTGGGGAAGAAATCGATGAGATAGTCATCGAGGTTTAGATATCCTTCATCGATAGCTATTCCAATCAAGGTGGATGTGAAACTTTTAGTGCAAGAATAGATATTCCGCGTGTCGTTTTCTCCCATTCCGAAGTTGGGGTTGTAGTAAGCTGCATGAACGAGATATCCATTTTTGATGACCAATGCGGATACAATCGGATTCCCTAAATAGGCTTCATCGATGTAATCATCTAGGGCAGTCAAATACGTTGAGTCCATTCCTTGGTCTTCCGGAGTTGAGGTTTGCCAGTTGTCAGTGGGCCAATAATCTGGCATCTTGGCAGTCGTGAATACCATCGAGTGGGTGGGGATAATCATCAAAGAAAGAAGCACCACATGTAGCAATATCAAAAGGAAAAGTCGAATTCTTGTCATCCATCTCAACTTACTGTAAGCTAGTAAGTAGCATTGAAAAAATCATGGGTATAAACCCACGGGCACTATGAAGTTCGGAAAGTAGCTCCTACTTAAGTGAGTCCAGAGTAAATCGAACCCTGAGGTTCACTATTACACCATTGATAGTTATTGTAAAATTAGCGATTAATATCATCAGCTACAGTGGATATCTGGTCGGATATGGGAATTCTCTTATTGGAGAGTGTCAACATTATGTTTGATTAGAAAGTGGATGGTCAAGGATTGGCAAATTATTTTCAGAACCTCCGATCACCTAGAGTCTTTCTCATTCTGACCTTATTGATACTATTCTCTATCATTTCACCTGGATCTCTCTTATCTGCTAGTCCAACAATAAGAAGTAGTTTTAAACCTCACCAACAATATCGGTTTCAGAGGGATTTAGAGAACCTTGATCAGAGCTTGATTTGGAATCAAACCTACAATATGTCTCCGTATGATCGAGGGTATGCTATTGTGCAATGTCAGGGTGGTGGCTTCGCACTTTTTGGGGAAACCGAAGATAGTCAACTTCATACTGACTTATTGTTGATCCGAGTTGATTCCTTCGGAAATGTTCTGTGGAACTTGAGATATGATTATGATGGTAATGAGCAGGGGATCGATTTTGTTGAATGTTTAGATGGTGGGTTTGCACTGGTAGGGTATAAACCGGGTGAGATGTTCCTTGTTCGGACGAATTCTATGGGAACTCCGCAGTGGTACCAAACTTTTGATTCAATTCCCTCGTGTATTGGTGCTTCGATAGTTCATTGCTATACTGGCGGTTTTGCAATTTTATGTAATGTTTATAATGAGGAGACCTTGTTGCTGAGGCTTGACGAAGAAGGCGTACTTTTATGGTTTAAGATTTATGAAACAACTCTGTATGATCAGGGTGATACTCTTGTTGAATGTCATGATGGCGGGTTTGCGTTTACGGGAACATCAGATAATGCAAATACGCCTGATGTTATGCTGTTTCGCACCGATGCAGAGGGGAATTTACTGTGGAACCAAACCTATGGTACCAGAGGATATTATATGGGATTAGGATTAGTGGAATGTGAGGATGGCGGGTTTGCGTTTACGGGGTATATTCAGGAGTGGGGTAGCAGTGGTAGCTTCATATGGTTGGTACGAACCGATGCGATTGGTGTATTGATGTGGAATCACACTTATGGTGATGGCTTTGGTCACTCCATTCTTCAAACAAGATTAGGCGCATTTGCCATCACAGGTTCAATCTCAGGTGTAATTACAAGTTATTCTGATGTCGTGTTTTACGTGATTAATTCCTCTGGTCAACTTATTCTTAACTGGAGATTAGGAGGACCGTATTCTCAGGTTGGTAATTCCATTATCGAATGTCATGATGGAGGATTCGCTATTGTTGGTCAAGCGTACGATCAGCTGTTTTTTTCAGACGTGTTGATGATACGCATTCCAGGAGTAGAAGGGCAGAATCTATTTCAAAGAATCCAATGGTATGGTGTTGTGATTGTTCTACCGATTCTTGTAAGTGTCATCATTGTCATCTTGACAATTTGGGTGTTCAAATCGAAAAACGCCAGCTTACATAAAAAGAAACTATCGTAACATTTTCTCATAATGAAAAAGGAATTTTCTTATGGATATTAGGGAACTATAGAAATGATTTGGGTGTGGATGGTTTGAAATTGTCCAAGAATGGTCAACGACCTTGTTGTATCATGGTGTTTCCCCTCTTTCTTTTACTGATTTTATTTCCAGTCGCTAGTCAAACATGTTTTCTCTCTTTGAATTATAATTTCAAAGCTGGTCATAAGGGTAGTAATCAGTCTCTATTACAGATCAATTCGCTGGATTTTGATTCAAGTTTGATATGGAATCGAACCTATAGTCGATCTACGTATGATCGGGGATATGGTATTGTGGAGTGCCGAGATGGGGGATTTGCGATTATCGGTGAAACGCGTCAGGAGGGAGTTGAATTCCGTTCTGATGTTTGGTTGTTGCGTGTGGATGAAACGGGGACGCTGCTTTGGAACACTACCTTTGGGAGTGTTGATGATGAACGGGGATATGATATCGTTGAAAGACAGAATGGCGGATTTGCGTTTGTGGGTATCCGTGACGGGGATTTGTACTTCGTTGAGACAAATTTGGCGGGTGTTCATGTTCGAAGCCGTACCATTTATGCGGGAGGAGTGAGTCTTGGGTTTTCCATTGTTGCTTGCAACACCTCAGGATATGCACTTCTTGGAATGATCTCATATAATCAGACTTGGTTGGTCCGGATGAATCCATTGAACTTGATTCTTTGGAACCAAACTTATGATTTGGTACTGTTTGAGGGAAGTGATGCCCTGGTTGAGTGTCAGGATGGTGGATTTGCATTTACAGGAACTTCGAATTACCTTACTACTCCTGATGTCATGTTGGTTCGTACGGATATGAATGGAACGGTGTTATGGAATCAAACTTACGGAGGGAGTGGAGATTATTTCAGTCAAGGTTTAGTAGAATGTGAGGATGGAGGATTTGCGTTTGCAGGCGCGAAACGCGAGTATGGCGAATTAGAGTTTAACATCTGGTTGGTTCGAACTGATTCATATGGTGAAATGATATGGAATACCACCTATGGGGATAACGAGGAATATGGAATCGCTAACGCCCTTGTTAAGACAAGTGCGGGTGGCTTTGCTTTGACTGGATTTGAGGATTCGTTTGCGGGTTGGTATGAAGTTGTGTTTTTGGTGACTGATCCTTCTGGTGAAACTCTTATCAATAGTAGGTTAGGTAGCATTGTAGCAGAGGTAGGACATTCTATCGTTGAATGTCGGGATGCTGGGTTTGCAATTGTTGGTGAGATTTTTAATTTCGCATATACGTATGGAGTGTTAATAATTCGGATTCTTGGTCCACCGAATCCATCCAGAATTTTGTGGTTAGAACTTGCCCTTTGGCTTCCAATAGTTGTGAGTGCTGTAATTGTTGTGTTGACAATTTGGTTGCTCAGGTCGAAAAATCGGGCTGCAAAGAAGCTGTAGCAGTCAATCTTAAATCTATGGATTACCTCGGAGATAAAATGAGAACGATTTCAATCAGTTAAGGTGTATGAAGATGCCGATTGGCGATTGGTATATTCCGGAAGGAAAACTCGGTAAAAACTTGATGAAATTAATTCCTGGTGAGGATACTATCATTTACACATCGGCAGTGTTAGTTGAAACTGGGGATGAACTCCGTGGCCATATGGTCAAAGTAGGAAAGGTAGCCATCACTAACCGTGGTGTTGCGTTTTTTGCCAAACGGAAGGGCTTAACCGGTGGAATCCTCGCGTTCCGTGGAGGACCTTTTCAAGAATACATTCGCTATGACCAGATTGAAAAAATTGAGAGTAAAGGAGAACGCGTAACCATTCGGATTGCCCCTGATATTGATTCCGAAGACAAAGAAGGGAAATGGTATGAACTAATTGTAGCTCAGTCCAAGCCTTACGAGAAGAAGAAAGCCTTTGATCGACGGAAAAAACAATTCAGCGCAGTGCTAGAACACGCGATGTATCGCTATCGAACGGGTCAAGCAAAACCGGACCTTCCGAAGAAGAGGAAACATCCTGCTGTTGCGGTACGCGCTACTCCGAAACGTACTAGGAGGCGTCGTGTTCAATACTGTCCGAAGTGTGGCGCGTTTTTAGAAGAGCCTGAGGCATTTTGTGAGAGTTGCGGAGCGCCCCTCCAACCACCGGAATAGTTATGGTTAGGAGACTCGACCACGAACACGATTTATAGCGTAGAGGGCGATACTTTCAAAGACGTTTTCGATGTTGTCGCCATCTTTTGCGCTGGTTTCGATGAATTCGGCCCCGAGTTGTTTCCCCATTCCCTGACCTTCTTTTTCTTCGACGACGCGTTGATCTTTAAGGTCGATTTTGTTGCCGATTACGATTTTGAGTGATTCACCCGCGTGTTTGTCGACTTGTCGTGACCAAGTCGGCAAGTTGTCAAAACTGTCACGGTTCGTGATGTCGTAGACCATCAAAGCACCAATGGCTCCGATGAAATACCGTTCCACGAGGTTCCGAAATCGTTCTTGACCAGCCGTATCGTAAATCAGGAGAGCAATGCGTCGTCCCTCAACAGTGACGATTTTACGGAAAATGTCGGTTCCTATGGTTGCCTTGTAGGAGGATTCAAATGATCCGGTGACATATCGTCCTGCGATACTCGTTTTTCCTACGGCTGCATCGCCTACTGCGATGACTTTTAACGAAACATCTGCATCATCAATACCGCTTGTCAATGTCTTTTCCCCACAGGCAGAGGGTTCCTATTTTGCTATACATTTAGGCTATAAGAAGTTTTCACACACTATCCGAACTGAGATGGTTAGGAATTAGAAGTCGAGTCTGTAGAGGTTTGAGCCATCTGCGCCATGGACAAATTGGAATTGCAGGCGTTGCACAATTCGGAGCATGCGTGTGTTTGTGACATTTACTAGTGCAAACAGTCGGTATAACCCCTCCTTTTTCGCAATTTCTACAAGCTGCCGCATCATCTGTGTGCCAAGTCGTTTGTTCTGGAAATCATCACGAACTAGAATGGATACTTCAGCGCTTCCTGAGTTCTTGTCAAGGAAGTACCAGCAATCCCCAATGACATGTAATATTCCTTTCTCGTTGTAGTATTCTGCAATTAGACACATGTTTCCAGTATCTACACAGCCTTTGATGGATCGAAGCCATTCCCGGGCATCCGTCCACCCGAATCGTTTTCTTAGGGATTCCTCAGTTGATTTCGTATACAATTCTTCAAGTTTGTCATATTCGTCAAAATTGAGTGGTCGAACGTGCACGCAGCGTCCATCACTGAGTTCAACTTGACAGTCAAACTCTGGCGGGTATATTCCACCCATACGCAGTCCTCAGGGGTTAATCTTGTTATATTGGTAAAAAGGGTCATTTAAACAATATAGTTTGTACTCCATGATTGCAGGTAGTTTAGGTTTTTCAGCTCAAAGGTACAAAATTAGGATGGATTGATTTTTGAGACTCGTGTTTCAATGAGGGGTATTCGATTCATTGCTGTTAATTCTTTGAGCATCTGGAGTCCATCGATTAATTCGTAGGGGGAAATGATTCCACCACCTTGGAGTATTTGCTCTATTGTTCGACCAAAGAGCGCGGTGTTTTCTTTTTGTTGAAAAAGCTTAGGTCGCTGTTGGTTTTCGATATTTGGGGGGTATTTGAGGAGAGCCATGACGAGTAATGTTGTTGGCCAGCATGTGAGATGTTGCATGGCTGTAAATCCCTTTGGGCTAGTAACAGGTTTATCGTCGTGGAGTGCAATGAGTTCGATGGCATGCGGTGAGCTTTGGGGAGTGGTTTGTGCCCAGACTCGAAGGAGAACCATATCAGGATATCCGGAGATCTCCTGATTCGCGATGTTTGATTTCCAATGAGCTAGAGTTTTGTCAATTGTACCCTCTTGATCCATTTTCGACCAGGTTTGATAATGTGGTGAAAAACGGAGTGTTTTGTACTCTAAGTGCTGGACGCTTTTTTGGAATTTTGGGTCAAAACACATTCTGGAGGTACCGTCGGCTGTTGGTCTAGCTTGCAATTGTTGTAGATTCAGCGTTGATCCTTGTTGTTGAAGGAATTCTGGTTCCACTCGGTCAAGTAACAATCGTTGGATCTCAGATGACGTAATTTTGAAGGGTTGAATGCCGATGTGCAGTGGTTTGGTATTTGGATCTTCCCAGTATTCAGAATTAGAAAATGTGGTTGTAGTAATTAGTGAGCCATCTCGGAGGCTATAGGCAAGTTCCTGGTACTCGTATACGAGACCTTCTGGTGAGAAGGTAGGTCCGTAATGCAGTTGACCTCCTTTGGCTGTATGTTGTGGTAATCCTCCGACCCGCATTTGGATTGAAAATACTGTGTCCGAAGGAGATTCGGATAACGCTGTTTCAAAAAGGGTATTTCCGAATATATTAGCTAGCCCTGGGGCTAGTCCACTTTCTTGGATGATGCGAATCGGTTCTTTGGCTTTAGCAATTGCTTGGTCGAGTTGCTGGAGGGCTTCTATTGCTGGTAATTGCTGTCCTAAATCAACATAGTCGCTTCCGACTTGACGGGCAAGAGGAATATAGATTTGTTGTGTAAAGAAGGGTGCTGCGTTCACGAGTATACGCGGTTGAATCTCTTTGACAGCGTTTGTGAGAATGGAAAGTGTGTGATTGATGTCTTGTGGGCTAAGAAGGGATTTGGAGATTACCGAGTGTAATCTTGCGGTTTGAGCTTCAGAGAAGTGTTCACGCAGGTTTTTGCTTGACCCTAACTGTGCTTGTTGAATTTCTTGCTGGCACTTTTCTTCGGCTGGTTGATAGGGATCATAAATCCAAAGATTAAGGGATACTCTTTGATGGTTTTGTTCTTTCAGTAGCATTCGGGCGAGTCCTCGACCCATTTGGCCGCAACCAATGAGAAGTACTGAGGAAGACGCCATCCTTGTAACGCTCACGCGGTGTGATTATTAAGATTCAGTTAATTCATAGGTTATGCGAATTGTGCCTTTTCCTTTGCTTTTTCGTTTAGTAATCCGAATACCATTCAACTCGCCTGTTGACTGCACGTGAGTACCAGCACAAGGATAAGCATCATATTCACCAATTTGGACTAATCGCACTTGTTTAACAGAACTCGGTAATTTCGTAAGGTCAGACCGATCAAGTCCCATTATGTTTTCTAATTCATCACGGGGGATGATTTCGATGACGACTGGGAGATTCTGACTAATTATACCATTTACAGCATTCTCAATGCCAGGTAAGTCACTCGATTGGAAGGTTGCTGGAGCAAAGTCAATATGAGAATATTCCGCACGAATTTGGTTGCCTGCAGTTTGTGCTCCAAATTGGTCGAAAACGATTCGGCTTACAATATGTTGGGCCGTGTGCATGCGCATGTACTTGTAGCGCTTCTCCCAATCCAGTCGCATGAACACTTCATCTCCTACCCTCGGAATAGGACCCTCGAGATGGTGAAGGATACGGTTGCCTTTCTTAGCAACATGCGTGATGATTGCTGTGCCTGCAGGTGTGTCTACTCGTCCTGTATCGGTTGGTTGACCTCCCCCCTCAGGATAGAATATCGTATCACGTAATGTAACAGCATCTTCGATGACTTCAGTTACTGTAGTTGCTGCTTCTCGGAGGTAACTATCTTGCAGGAATAGGAGTTCAGTTTTTGCCAATTAGATGACCTCTCAAAGTTTCCAATTGCTTTGTGGGTCTTAAGGATTGACCCGGTTCTAAATTACTCGACCAAATTTTATCCCTGACATTTCGATTGGTGTAATGAGAATGATCCGCACCTCGGCTAGTTCTTCATCGCGTTTGCGACCAGGTTTTTTCATATAGGGTTCAAACCCTTCTGGGATCCGATACTTATTGATATGTAATTGTAAGTAAGGTATCATATCGTTGGGTTTGTCAAGGATTTCCGCTGTTCCTTTGATGATAACACTCTTGTACATGGATGTGTCCGAGAAAGTTTCATCCACTTCAAAACAGATTGCCGGTTTGGATTTCAGCGCTTTCATTTTTGTGCCAGCAACACAGGAGTGGATGGCGATTTTTCCTTTATCATAAACATATCCAACGGGTACAATGTAGGGACCGTCATCTAAACATAACCCTAAACGACCCACTCGGGCACAGGTGAGGAATTGGTCAATCTCGTCAGAAGACATGGCGTTTTTGCTTTTAGACATAACGAAGTGAAACCTCCAAAATGGTTTTCATAGGTCAGATTATACAGAGTACACCCTGCATCTATGATATAAGATAGCACCATCCATTACTTCCAACTAGAGTGTGACCCTTGATGGATACCCTTGATCGAAAACTGCTTTGGGAACTCCATGAAAACTGTCGTGCCTCCTACCAGAAATTATCGAGCGTGTTAGGCATATCTGCCAATGCCGTTAAAAAACGAGTTGGAAAACTCATCGATACTGGAATCATCTATAATTACACTATCATGCTCTCCTTGGATATGGTAAAATCAGAAGTTTTGTACGGACTCGTCTACACAGATGGGGAGGAAATCGCTCAGGATTTCATTAACCAGGTCGGATCGAATCCTATGATCCACGTAGTGGGGTCAATTGCAAGCATGAGTGGGGGCGCATACGTTATCTCAGCCCAATACATTGGATCACAGGGATTAGCCGAGTTGGGTCGATTCCTTCGCACCCTTGATCATGTCTTGAAAGTCGAAGTGTTCCCTCTCTTAATTCCAAGAGACCATGCTGATTTGCAGATGCTTCCTATTCGCTCCAAACAGACAGGCGGCGAATTTACTAGAACCGAGTTGAAAGTGCTAAAATGCTTGGTTAATGATGCAAGGATGCCCATCAGTGATATCGCGAACTATACTGGATTAACCGCCCGTAGAGTAGGTCGAACCATCCAGCAGCTCATGGATCGCGGGGTCATGTTCTCCGTGCGGTGGAATCTTAGTGCCGGCGGATTAGACGTGGTGATTATCCGAATCCGGATTGATGAACACCAAAAGCCAATCGGTGAAGTCACCGAATGGTTACGCTCTGAGTTCCCAGATGAATTCTGGTTACCTTACATCTCCGCCGAAGAACCGCTCGTCTTTGCCATTTTTGTAGTACCAAACATGCAAATTGCAGAAAAAATCGCGCGTATAATCAAACAGGCACCCTTCACGAAATCCATTGCGGTTTCTGTTCAATTCTCAGAAACCAAATTCCCCTGGCTAGGAGAAATCAAGATTAAAGAAATGATTAAAGACGCTGGACTCACTGATTAACCTCAGGAGATCAACGAAATGATTTGGCATTTCATAATCTATGGAAGCGCCATCATCTTCATAATCTTCATTTTCATATTCTGTGTCGTTATCCGCATTATTCGTCGCTATTACCATTTTCCCATCCCCGCTATAATGACCCGGGTAATTGACAACCCATGGCGTCGCCGTTTCATCCAAAAACCTCACGTGGTTGCAGACCGATTGGATTTAGAACCAGGCATGATTGTCGTGGAGATTGGTCCAGGGAAAGGGAGCTATACCAAAGCCATTGCGGAACGTGTCCTCCCCAAGGGGAAGGTCTATGCTGTTGATATTTCTGAGACCGTCATCGAGTATCTGAAAAAACGTGTGGAAGAAGAAGTGATTCTCAATATTATTCCAAAAATTGATAACGCTCACAACTTTTCCTTTGCTGATGAAAGTGTTGATCGTGTAATTGCGATTGCCTGCCTTCCAGAAATCCCTGAACCAGTCAAGGTTCTAAAAGAAATTCGACGAATTCTAAAATCCAATGGTCTTGTATCTTTGAGTGAACTTGCTCCGGATCCCGATTACCCACGCCGTAAAACCGTAAAACGCTGGGCAAAGGAAGCTGGATTTGAACTCCACAGTGAATATGGCAATTGGTTTGTCTATCAGCTAAATTTCATGAAAAGTCATTGATTAGTTATTTTAGATTATATCAGATCTATTTACGTTCATTAGATTTAGTGACAAAAAGTTCCTCCTTGTATAAGAAAACGAGTTCATGATCCTCTGTTGATTTCTGGAAGCAACTTTTGCTAGTTTTTGTGGAGAGTCTGTCTAATCCAGGATTAGGAATTTCCAGAGCATCATTATCGTAATCACCAATTACCAGAGCGAATGTCCTGCTGCCCTCTGGAAAGATTATTTTTTCGTATATCTTTGATTCATTTCGGAAAATGTAAAGTTTGTTCCCAATAGCTAGCACATATTCATTCTGACCGTCATTGTCAATATCGCCGACATCAACTCCATTTTTATATACTCCGTTTTCGTCTGCGATTGGAATATTAATTGTGTTGACTAAGTTTCCTGAAATTACCTCGTATATCACAATCTCCGAGGCAGTAGACATAGCTACGATATCGTCTTTGCCATCATTTGATACATCGCCTACTGAAAAGCCTCCGTGAACTGTTTCTGGAGATACCCACACATTCTCCAAGCTTGAGCCTGTGTAATCAAATCCATATATGTTACCATAAAATGAAGCAAGTAACTCATTTATGCCATCTCCATCAATGTCCATTATTTCCAGATGGTCTGGTGGAGACACAATCTCAAAGGTATAGTTAGCTGTATTCACCCAACCTCCCGACTGATTTTCCCAAATTGCAATCATACTACCTCCAACTTCACCATTCCAGGTTGATATAACAATCTCTGTGTTAGTATCCGAATCAATATTACCCGTTGTCATTGAATCGCATGCCCCAAATTGTGTTATATTATAAGAAGGAACATAGCGCCCATCTACCTTTTTCCATATTATAGTGTAATAGGGGTCTGCAAACAGGCAATCAGCGCAGGTGACAATCTCTAAGTCCTGACTATTATCGTTGTCAATATCCCCAACACTAACTGAGAAAACCCCTTTATCTGGTCTTGTAGCAGGAAGTGTATAGATTAGCTGCATGTTTCCTCCAATGTTCTCCCATACCTGTACCAGCCCTGGGTCGGATTGGGTTGAGTTATGCATTCCAGAAGTCAATGTTTCCATATACCCATCTCCATCGATGTCCGCAATAATGATATCAATGATGTAGCCATGGCTGGTTGGTACATTGAGGTCATTAAACCAAACATCTTTTTGCTTCTCATAGATGACTAGATTGTTATTCCCAAGGCCAACGTGATCTCCAATGAGAATTTCGGTAGTGTAAAGCGGGGTCTGATAGTCTTCTATCTCGTAATATCGTAGTTCAAATAGCGTGGGACTTAAACCTATGAGTAATTCATTTTCTCCGTCATTATCGATATCTCCAATTTCCACGACCTCAACAGTTGCATCGGGATCTGATACGTTATATTCAATCCAAGTTCCTGAATCAAATTCGTAGTATCTTATTGTTTGATGAGAGGGCCTGGTTGGTGTATCTTCCAAACCAATGGCTAATTCGTTTAAGCCATCATTGTCTAGATCTCCAATAGCGACATGTTTGATATCGGTTCCATGGGTCTCGCTTGTCCATCCTCCGGTAACATCGGAAACAATGTATTCGTGCCATTCGTTGCTTTCATATTTGTATACACGTACTTCATCTTGGTATGCGCCTAGACCATATGCTCCCCAGGCAATTTCGATGTTCCCATCATTGTCTACATCTCCAGCATCTATTCCCCAGCTTGTCGGCGTGTTAAGAATGTCGTATCGCGTCCAAGAATCTGAAAAATACTTGTAATAGGATAAAACCTGGTATCCTCCCCCTCCATACCCCGCATATACGAGTTCAGTTACACCGTCATGATCGATATCTGCGATTTCAAGGCCATCACATTCGTGGAGATTATTTTCTACGTTATAGGCGCTCCAACCACCTGATTCGTATTTGTAGTAACGCAATTCATAACCTGTACCTTGCGCTAGAAACCCTGCTGCAACTTCATTTAGACCATCATGATCAACATCACCGATAACAAGGGATGTAATGGCAGCATCGGGATTAGCGATGTTATGTTCTATCCAGCTGGATCCATCAAATTCATAGTATCTGAGTTCATATCCTTGGCTATCGATTGTGAATCCCACCACGATCTCATTGAGAAGATCATTATCAACATCGCCAATTGCTAGTTCCCAACCTCCTACGCTGTTGTCAGCAATGATTTGTTCATCCCAATTTCCAGAATTAAATTCATAAACACGAATTTCCCAACTACCTGATGGTGTCCCTAATAAGACTGAAATTTCGTTTTCTCCATCGTTATCTACGTCACCAATCTTTACTCCGCGACTTCCAATTCCTCCATCGATATCCGCGATATTGAACTCATTTGTTTGTTCAAAATTAATGTAGGCCTGATCGATATAGAGTTGTGAAATTATCTTATTTCCTAGAGTTTGATCATTGTCTAGAACTCGGAGTATGATTATGGTTGATGAATCGTCAGGAATGTTTGCCGTGATAAGTCGGTCAACATCTCGATTTTGATATTCTAGAATTGGAATCCATGAATCTCCTGATTGGATTTGAAAATAAAATTTTGAGTCGGAATCATCCGAAGGAAATTCAGCATGACCGATTATTGTGAACACCGTATTTTGCCGCGTTGGTAGATCCTTGAATACAAAAATCCAACCCATCTCCGTAGTGTCATCTACAGGTTTTCTAGTTCCATGAGTGTTCTTTTCTTCACTTAGAATTTCATAGGACCCATCCTCCAGGTAAGTGTTAACATAGGTACCCGATGCTGTTCCGAACCCAGTTTCGGGGTCTTGATATTCATTATCAATGGTTTCAATGTCTGGAGGGGGTGGAGGTCCCTCAATGATAACGGTTCTGGATTCGGATGATCCATCCTTTGCAAGGATAGCTTCACTAAAGATTCGAATCTCATAAGCGCCCGGACTTCCCTTAAGCTCCCAAAACACAGAATAGGATTCATCTCGTAATAAATTCTGGGATTGGGGATGGTCTCCTACGATAATTTGGAAAGTCGAACCGTCTACAGTATTGAAGTCACTTGTACCTTCCCCAATGCTATATTGAACATAGGAATCAACATCTCCGGCATCACCTCTTCGCGAGACAATAGTGCCTGATACGATGAAACTGCCTTCATTTTCCACGATGATTCCATCAGATGGAGTGGTAATTTCCACACTCAGGGTGGCTTTCGGAGGCCGTTTCGATTGAGCAATTGTTATTGATGTAAAAATTAAGAGTCCTATACAAAATGCGATAGCTAGGTTTCTTCTCTTCACGTGAGAGTCCCTCCTCACCTAACAATAATCGTGTATTGCTTAATTTCCCTTAAAAGTTAATAAGTTTCATAAGAAAGATAGCAACTCAATTTTGCCAAATCAAATTAGAATGCAATATGCTCCAACTTTGTTGAATTGGGAGTTGAAATAGTTAAATTCATGGACTTTCTAGGTTAATATGAGAGATTAGGAATGGATATCAGATCCGGAGAAGTGTTTCAAAAGGCTGAAAGACTTGGTATAGTACGGAATCGCCCAGTTGTGTTGTATACCCAACCCCGTTACATCACTATAAATCAGGGTACGTGGCAATCTGAAATGGGCAACTGTCTCAGCATAGCAGTGGAGCAGATATTTCGTTCTCTTGATTCACAAACATCGTTGAAAAAGAAGGGATGGAGAAACTACATAACCTGGATTTTATCTCTAAAGCTCCATTCGTTAGTCGTTGTTGATACGAAAATTAATGGATGGAGTACAAGAGTACCCCAAAATCATGTTTCTCGAATCCTTATTTGGGCATCTGACGAATCGACAATAAACCTCATTATTCATCATCTCATCCTAGCCCAGAATAGTGATCCAATTCGGGAAGGAATTGATTGGAAGAAAATCGAAAAAGAATGGGAGATCGTCAAACACCGTGCAATTTATGACTGGAAGAAGCATCTGGAGAAATTCAATCCCACCACTATCTTCACGCCCTCTCCAGCTGAAAGAGATTTTGATGAACTCGCTACTCGGATATGTGAGAGGTGTGGATCAACAATCAAAAAATATTCACTCTTTTGTTCCAACTGTGGATTTGGACCCGAGTCATAGTCGATTTATGGTTTGAAATTATTCAAAACAGTTAGGGCTTTGTCGATGTCTTTTGGTGTGTTATAGAGGTGAGGAGAGAATCGGAGGAGCCCTTCACGGAAGGCAATGAAAATTTTTTCTTCTTGAAGATGTTTGAAGATGGCTTTGTTCCGTTCGGGTTCACGGTGACTGATGAGTATGATGGCAGTTAGCTCATCATTCTCTTGGGGGCTGTGGATGGTGTATTTGCCGGAATCTAGCCCTGAGAGGAATTGATTAACAAGCTTCGCATTATGGTCTTTGATGTTGTCTAGCCCTTGATTATGGAGGTATTTGATGCTTTCAGTCCAGGGTAGGAAGTTGAAGAAGTTGGCAGTGCCGAAGACATCGTATTGGGCGGCACCGATTTGAGTGCGTACTTGATATTCTCTCATTTTGTCCATTTCGCGGTCGCCTTGCATGGCGAGCCAGTAAGTTTGGTTGTACTCCAGCGTATCTATTAAATCACGTTTCATCCAGGCGAAGCCGGTGCCGTAGGGTCCGCAGAGCCATTTGTAACCGGTACAGGTGATCGCATCGACAGGGTGTTTGGAAACGTTGAAAGGTTGACCGCCTAACCCTTGGGTGACGTTGAGAAGAAACAAAACATTGTGTTCGTAACAGGCTTTTCCAATAGCTTTCGCATCGAACTGATACCCTGTGAAGGAATCAACCCAAGTTGCGTTTAGAATCTTGGTAGCCGGAGTGATGGCTTTGGTGACATCCGTAACATCAAGGACCGTTCCTTCAGGTTCAATTTCTCGGACAACGATCCCCCGTTTCCGAAGATACAGCCAGGAGAGGATACTGGCAGGAAAATCGCCTTTGACGAGTAAGACTTCATCCCCCTTTTTCAAGGGAATGCCGTTGGCCCACAGATGAATCCCATAGGTTGCACTGTTACCTAAAATGATTTCTTCCTCAGGTGCGCCTATAAGGTTACCTAACGCGGTTTTCAGATTCTTCGGAGCCTCTACAAAAACTGCTTCGCTTAATCTGTATGGTTGAAGATTTAGTTTGATTGCTTCTTCAGCAGCTTTCAGTGCCACCCTTGGCATGGCTCCAATACTGGATGCATTAATCCAGGTTTTATCATGAAAGGGTCCAAAATCGTCAACAAAAGACTTCATGGTTAATCTGCCCCCATACGCTTTAGTAGGTCTTACCTTAAGAATTGACATCCTCTCATCCAGCCTCAAGGAGCAGTTATTTCTGTGAATTTACTCTCAATCACCACCCCTCCACTAGCCGTCTTAATTGGAAAACGTGGCTATCAACTTGACGCTATACTGGATGTTATGGATCGGATGTGGAAGGAGTCCCTTATTGATGGCTTCGAATTTCAAAACCTCGCTGAATGGGACGTTTCTGGTCCACCCAAAGATAAAGCACAGTTTGAAGTCCGCGTGAAAGTGTGGGAGTCTTGCAAGAAATATTCCATCGATGAATTAGCAGAAGTCCTAGTGGAATCGAAACTTCCCATTCTATCTGTGCATTCGAATCGGGATGTTGGGATACACCTATGTAGCGAAAAACGACGTGAAATCCAACGCGGTGAAAAACTCATTCGTGATTCGCTGGATCTCGCTCAGCAAGTAGGAGCAAGTATTTGCGTCTTCCACCTTTGGGATACATGGAAAAAGAACTTTAATCCCGGATTTCTTCAACGAACTTTAGAAGATATTACAGATGAATATCCAAAAGTGAAAGCGGCTGTAGAGAATGTCCCAATTAACTTACCGAACCATACTCCTTTTGATGTCGTAAAAGAGTTTGAATGGATAACGTTGGATCTTCGCTGGGCGGGGATGTACAATGAGCTGGACAAGTTTGCAGAGGTTAGTAACCGTATCATCGATGTGCATTTACGAGGTCGCTTAGAATCTGGAAAATGGGTTATCTATCATGCTCCCTTCACGTTCTATGAAGTACTCGATTTGCTTCAAAGTGAGTGGGGTTATTCAGGGCTTCTGACAGTTGAACCTGAAGGCGGTCTGAAGGGTGCTGAATGGACTGATTTTGCCTCCGCCATGGCTTCGATACGGTGAATATTAAGAATTGAAATTCCGTTCAGAGTAATCGATAATCAGTCAGAATAGTCTTCAAGGGGACACCAGTGGGGAATCGTGAAACCTTCCTGAATGAGGTCTTCAAAGCTGATGATGAATTTTGCACCGGTTACCAGACTGGGATGAGTACAATAGAGCGCGACTTTTCCACTCCCGGATTCACCTTGATTCCGCACGTA
>JAEOSA010000133.1 GCA_016840595.1 Candidatus Hermodarchaeota archaeon
AAATCCCCCCTTTGTACAATTTGTTTGAAAAACTACCCCCTCGTGTGTGGGAACTGCCAAGAAAAAATTAGCGAAGGCGAAATATCCGAACTCGACATCAAAGTCGCTCGGGTCCTCGTTAATCTTGAAGACCTGTTTCCATCCATCAAAGAGGTCACTTTCAAACAAGTCTTCGTAACTGATGGCGTATATGTCGTACTTGTAAGCAAAGGGGATGTTCGTCGAATTTTAGGCTCTGGACGTCGTGTCCTCCGGCAATTGGAAGAAGAACTCGGTGCCAAGGTTCGACTTGTCGAAGAAAGTCGTGATCCACAGAAAATCCTTCGCGACCTCATCCGACCAGTGCGTATCCTTGGGATCAATACCATTTGGCTCCCTGATAACAGCTTTGAGCGAAAAGTGCGTATCAGTGAACGAGAACGCGATAATATCCCCTTAACGCTAGAGCAACTGAACAACGTTATCTATGAAATGACAGGCGAACGAATTCGCATTGTTTTTGATTAATGCTCAAATCTCCAGCTACAGCTGGGTGGGAAACTCAGGTTTAATGAACTCTCGTAATATCACTGAGGCATAACTGCCTTTGGGCAAGTCGAAACAAACCTGCACTGCCGGCTCCTCGGTTTCCAAACTGGAAGAATGGTAGTTCACTGGGTTCACTAACAGGGGTCGAAAAGTGCCCCGTGAACTTAGCGTCGGAAGGGCTTTCAATCGGAATTGTGCTGGAGTAATCTTCTCTTTTTCCAAAATGGTTGTTATGATGTTCCCCATGGAACCCTCGAAGGAAACCCGTTCAAAATCAAATCCAACGATGGGAATTACAATCTGGTGTGTCCCCTCCAGAACTGCTGTTGTTATCTGAGAAATCACATCCTTTGTGACGGGTCGAACCGTATGGATTTCACCCGCAATGGGTTTGGTATAGTCACCGATGGTTGGTTTTTTTAGTGAAATCCCCTGGGTTACGCGTCGACTTATCGTTTTATTGAAGATATAGGACTGATACGCGTGCACATACAATCGGGCAAGATCCTTTGGAATCACTTGAAACGCATCTTTGTGATCGCCGGGATGTTTGTTCAAGTAGTGAGTGACTGCCCGCTCATACAACCCATAAGGCACGTCCTCGTTTGAGTCAATTTCCTCTTTGGTAGAATTATCTCCCATCTCTGTTGGTTTTAAGCCACCTTCAAGCAAAATATGAATTGCTTCTTTGTAATTTTCAAGAATTAGCTGTTTTCCGATGAGATGGGTATTAGGACGAATGATACCAAATCGCTGTGGTCCGTAGAAATTAAGCGACCCTCCTGCAGCCTTCATTTCTTTTTGAATGTTCTCGACTCGAGTTTGCGCCTCTTTAGCAGTGAAATCCATTTCGCGAATGGCAATCGTAAACCGGTTTCCTTGCAGGGCTCCTGGCACGATGGGCTGTTTTGTTCGATGAGGATGTAGTATCTGAACGCCTGAAATTTCACGCCCAATCAACTCTTGAGGAGAACCACGAAAAGAAACCCGTTGTGAAGTCACAGCACGGCGGTCCTTAATCCCGGCATAGGAGAATCGTTTGTAGCTTACCCCCATAGATCGGCTGAGACGTCGGATTGCTTGGATTGAATCAAGATTGCGCTTTACAAGGTAGAACACAGTGAATTTGCCTGCTTGCTCGGGATACTCTTCTGTAGTAGGTTCCAGGGGGGCTATCGAACCATCTAATCCAATCTCTTGGACCACAAAATCCTCAGGGGTCTTTTTCAATCGTCCTCCTATTCCGGGAGACTGTGTCGTGAAAACCTCCATGCCGATGTGGGCATCGTACTCTTTGGCTTCCACATGAGTCACCCCTCATGTCATAGTAACGGCAAATTGCCCGTAATTTTATCCACGGTTTCGGTCCGGGCAGGACCAATGCCAAGTGCGGTTGTTGTACCTGGGGGAAGTTCAGTGAGACCCTGATCGCGAATCAAATGAACGGGGAGACCTGCTTTTATCGCTTTATCACGCAGTACTAACAGTTCTTCTTCACTGGAGACTTTCACGGCGACTTTCTTTTGTCCTTCCCACAACCACCCTCGCCAAGATACTAGAGAATGCTTCCGGGCTTCCTCAGCGGCGGACACAGCTGCGTGCGCTATTTGTACAGCTATCTTTCCTCGGCTCATTTTCAGATCCATTCGAATGACTAAGACCTGTTTGTATTCGAAGGGTTCTGTTTGTATTCGTTTTTTTGGCAGATTCGAATCCTCCATATCAACGCAATCCCCGGTGAAATCCCTTAAGTAATTAACCATCAGCCGATGGATACTTGAATATAGGTATCAGAATTGAAATAGTTAAACCTCCATTTTCAACCTGAGAGTGATGACCGTGAAACCTGAAGTTGTTGTGGTTGGAGCCGGACCCGCTGGAGGTCTTGCAGCCCGGCAACTGGCACGAAAAGGTCACCCGGTATTGATTTTGGAAGAACACAAGAAAGTAGGTCACCCGGTTCATTGTGCAGGGCTAATTGGAATAAATGGGTTGCATGAAAACGGAGTTATTCCCCAATCTAAGGTGATCATTCGACGAGTACGACAATCAATTTTTCATGCACCAGGTGGGGGGCAGTTGGTTTTTGATAAAGGTGAACCTCATGCCTATGTTCTGCATCGGGATGGTCTTGACCAGCAAATCGTTAAGGAAGCCGAGGCTGCGGGAGCTACTCTGCAATTGGAAACTCGTGTCATTGGCTGTAAGCGAGAGCAGAATGGAATGCGTGTTACGGTTCTCGAAAGGGAATCAAAACGTGATCTACACGCACAATTTGTAGTGAATGCAGAGGGGATTCGAGCCCGACTAGCTCAAGACCAAGGGCTTCCTCGACCCAAACGTGATTACATGCTTCCTGCCCTGCAATATGAAGTGACAAATGTCGCACTCCCACCAGATGCAGTTCATTTGTACTTCAATTCCAAACTCGCTAGAGGGTTCTTCGCTTGGATTATTCCCTTGGAAACTAACCGTGCTCGAGTCGGATTAGCTTCGGCTCATCGACAGGTCCGACAAGCGCTTGATAAGTTACTTATTCAAAACCAGCTTCTTTCGGGAGCTAAGATTGAGAAACGCTATGGTGGAATAGTATATGCGGGAGGCCCCTCCTCACGAACAATAGCTCCACGCTTTGTCAATATTGGAGATGCTGCTGGGCAAACCAAAGCTACCACTGGTGGGGGAGTCGTCGCGGGTGGAGCCTGTGCAATAATGGCTGCATCAAGCATCAGCAAAGCACTTCAAAATGGCAGTTATAATCACCGAGACCTCCACAGGTATGAGCGAAGGTGGAAACGAAGTTGGGGACGTCAACTACAACTAATGTCATATCTCCGCCGATTTGTAAACACGCTCGAAGACCATGAACTGGATTACCTTTTCGAGAAGTTACAAGCAAGTAAGGCGCGAGAAGTTATTGAACGTAGAGGCGATATTGATCATCAGGGACGACTAATCACTTCGGCGTTGACATCTCCTGTGCTATTGCAGAGTGTGCTGAAGTTATTGCTCTCAAAAAGTCGGTTTCTGCCCAAGATGCTTCGTGGCTAGCCTGCTAGACGCTAATATTCTCGCCAGGTCTGTTCGCATTTTGTGCACCGATAAAATGTGGTCATACCTTCGTCTCCGGATCGTGTCTGGACCTGCCAGTAGTAAGCTTCATTGTTCCCACATTTTGCACAAATCGCTCGGACTGTAGGCATTGTACGTTGTTCTAGCAACTTCTCATCGATGACCACAGTTTCCTCATTTTCGGGGAGGTGCGTGATTTTCTCTCCGATTCGGTATTTTTCCTCGGTTTTTGATGTCAAGGGCTTCGTGTAACCGCAGTTCTGACAGGATAAGACCTTCTTTTTCCCATTTTTTTGGGGACTCAAGATGCTTGAACAATTGGGACAGAATTCCATGTAGCGATTACTCCCTTCCTACGAGGATTAGAAAGCATACGAAAAATGGCATAATAATCTATTGGCTTTACTGGGTGTCCAGCATCTGTTCTTGTTCAAAAATGCGTTGGAGAAGAACAGAAAAACTTCGAGCAATGTTTTCGCTGCGTTTTTTCCGTGACTGCTTTGTAGCCGTGTCAAAAAGCAGTAACTGTTCTTGTAACACATTCACGGCATCAGAGATTGAAAAGAATCCGCGTAGCCATCCATACGCGATCATGGCTTCAACGCAATCTCCCAGTCCATGGGCATCCAGGCGGGACGGAGCAAGGTGACGGAGTTCTGCAAAGCGTAGTGCTGCTGCAAGAATTTTCCCTGAAACTTTTTCTGCTCCAAAGTTTTGCGAGTGAAGGGAGTAAGCAAGAGAATACAATAAGTTAGTTAACGGGTCGCCAAGCTTCGCTAAATCTTTTCGTCGCATCGCTGCTTGAATCGAATCAATTCCTTCGCTTTCAAGAAGTGTTTTCAGACTCTTGAGTTCCGTCACGCCGGTCACGCGGCTTTAAGAGCTTTCAGAAACTCAGATCGTAGCTCCTCAGTCCGGTCGATAAGCTTCTTTGCGGCTTTTCGAAAAACGTTAATGGCTTTAGCTTTGCCATCGGTTCGGACGATGAATTGAGCACTCCGGGTTAGAGGGTGGGGAACAGAATAGCCGGCAAAGGTTAGATGGTCATCTTCGAATAGAATTTCACGAAGGGGATTACACAGTGTGTGGCCTTCACCTTCGATTACTAGCTCTAATTCTCTGGAGGTGTTTTTGATTACTTTGATGTTCATAGTCATCGAATCCTTTCGAGTGGTTCCTAAGGAGCAGGCAGACCGTACACAACTCCGCTTTTAAAGTGTTGCTTTAACTGGACCAGTCTTATGAAGTAGGGGCGTGTTTGAACTCACGGTACAGGGCTTGGGAACGGTTCACTGCTATTCGAACCTGCGTAGGGTCACCACGAATGGTGACAGTGATACCTCGTTGATCGGCTTTAACTTGGAAGTCAAGTTTTAGTTTGCGTTTCAACTGGTCGATAAACATAACTTGGGCTTCTGCACCGGTTAAGGGAAATGTGAGGCTCTTTTTTGTCCATCGAGCCACTCTGAATTTTTCCTCCTTATTCCTCGGATGGTAGGTCTTCCTCAGCTGGTTTGGAGTTTAGAATCTGACCATATTTTTGTGATATTTTGCGGCGTTCGAAGTTCCCGCATTCGGTACATTCCAGTCGAGTGCCTTGCAGATGCAGAGGTTCTCCACAACGACTACAGGATGCCTGAAAGACGCCAAACTTTGTTCCGACTGTTGAAAGGCGAGCCAATCCATCAGCTTGCTGTTGCACCCGGGCAATGATTAAATCGCCAGGGGCAAAGAGGTCTCGCATTTGTTCTACATATCCGCCAGCGGTATTTTTGATGAACAAATATCCAGAGAAGGTAATAGGGCATTCTGTGTTTCCGATTTGAAAGATGTTAATAATGGCAGATTTTTTGGTCACGTGTTGGATTTGACCTAGCACCACGTCATTTCGCTTCGGGTAGACGGGTTGACGTGTTGAACCCTCAACGCTAATTTTTCGTTCCTTCATATCGATGTGAACAATTCCAGTAATAGTTGCATAGATTATGTCATCTTCATCTTGGAATGTTCCTTCACCTGGGAGGTATTCTTCAATCACTC
>JAEOSA010000134.1 GCA_016840595.1 Candidatus Hermodarchaeota archaeon
ATGTTGGAGTCAGGCTCTGTAACTACTACCTTGACAACTTTGGTCGAATCCTTCATCATAATGTCGATAAGGGCTCTATTGCGGGTGGACGAGCTCATGTAGGCTTTGGAGGCGGAGAGCTGTTAGAACCCATCTATATTTGTGTTGTAGGCCGCGCTACCACTGAGGTTTTCAAAGACGGAAACCTCATCCGAATCCCCCTCGGCACCCTGACACTTCATTCAATGAAAGAAACCCTAACAAACACATTACGATTTCTAGACCCGACAGAGCAGGTCCTAATGGACTATAAAATAAAACCCGGGTCCACGGACCTTACGCATGTGTTCGAGCGCGCAGTTGATGACATTCCTCGCTCTAATGACACTAGCTTTGGTGTTGCTTTTGCTCCGTTTTCAGAAACGGAGAAGCTTGTTTTTCAAACAGAACAGCTTCTGAACTCTGATGCATTCAAGAAAAAACATCCAGAGGTTGGGGAGGATGTCAAGGTCATGGGGCTACGAAATAACAACGAAATCCAGTTAACCGTCGCAGCTGCGATGATTGCCCACTTGATCCCGGACGCGAATCATTATCATGGTGTCATAGATGATGTGACAAATGCTGTTCTCAATCAGGCGAAAAAAATCACAGAGCGCGATGTGAGTGTTGTTGTGAATTCTGCTGATGATCCCAAACGCGGTTCCTTTTACCTTACCTTGACCGGAACTTCAGCTGAAATGGGTGATGATGCAGGAGTGGGTCGAGGTAATCGGGTAAACGGTCTGATTACTCCCTGTCGACCAATGAGTCTTGAAGCCGCGGCAGGTAAAAACCCACAAAATCATGTTGGCAAGATTTACAATGTGTTGGCACAACTTATCGCGGAGCGCGTGGTTGCTGAAGAGCCCAGAGTATCAGAAATCTATGTTAAAATCCTGACACGCATTGGATATCCCATTGACCAGCCGTTGATTGCTTCTGCAGAACTAATTGTAGACAACCCGTCCTCATGGAACGATATTGAAAAGAACGTAACCTCAATTCTTGATACTGAATTGGCTGATGTGTGTTCAGTTCAACAACTCATACTTGAGAAAAAAGCACGGCTATACTAAGAGAAGTTCTTGTGTTCAATCATTGAAAAAAGATTACCAAGCTAAATAAATTAGGATAAAGTTGATGCCGAAGCCTGAAGCAAGGGCAATGAGAATGATTGCAGCAAGTATTTTTCCCCATGGCGGTTGTCGAGCCTTTTCCACCATGTAGACAAGCCAAATGCCCAGTATAACTGCAAAGGCAATAAGAAGTCCACCAAACCAAGGATACCAGGGGAGTAAATGTAACCACTGCATTAGATTCAACTCGTGCGAATGTCAGGGAGAGTGACGACTCCCCTTTTTAATTCTTTTTGGTTTAGGTGACACTTTGGCTTATTGGATTGTGCTATACTGTCATAGGATGTTTACTTGTGAATTCATTGCCATCGACACTCAGCGTTCGATGTAGTATACCGCTCCGTTGGGTTAAAACGCGGATTTCTTTGGATGTAAGCTGATCTCTGTTCGGGGGAAAAATGAGGTCTTGTATCTCATAGGTATTTTCGATGCAGAGAGTTGAAAAATCGGTTGGTATGTCGTCAATGAAATCAGGAGTGATTTCGCGTAAAAGTTCTGAGACAAAAATTGTTCCAGCAGGTATCCTTGTGGTACTAAACTTGAGCTGCTCCGCGATTGGAGTTTCTTTCTGAGCCGATGGAATTTTAGTTTTCGATTTATGAGACCAAGCTTGATCTGTTGACAAATTACAGAAAATTAAGGCATTCTCACCAATGTCATCATAGAGAGAAGCAACCTGTTTGACGGGGTAAACGCCAGCAATTTTTGATTGAAATAATTGGGTGCGAGGTTTCTTCTTAAATGGATCTGCTTCAAAGCCTAAGCCCGCGATTGCTTCATCGAGTGGTTCGTAGCCTAACACAATGCCAGAAACCGAGATAGTGTCAACTGGTACGTGTGTCACAAAGACAGAGGCGATTAAATCTTGATACAAATGATTCGATCTAATCTTAACTGTGCCTGATTTTGCGATTGAGATTTCTGCAGCAGGGCCATCATACTCACCCTTTCCGTAGCGAAGAAAAGCACGATGAACGGATTCATCGACTGCATCTTTCAGAATCTTGGATAGGAAATGCATGTACTGCCACCGGCTCAAGAATAATAAGAAGCTCCTTAAAATCATTAGGTCTCCGGTGTACCAGACACATACCTTTTTACCTTGAACCACTCTTCAAACCATTAATAATTCGAGGTACTCAGATTGAGCCAAGAGAAAAGCTGGAAACGCGAATTCGTCGAAGATGCCATAGTGATTGTTGTTGTTTTAGCAGTTGTTTGGGGCACCGGTATTGGCCTTCAGTTTTATCTTCAAACACCTACCCCTTTACTCGCGGTTGAATCTGGTTCCATGGAACCTGTGTTTTATCGTGGCGATCTTGTCATCGTCCGCGCTGTGGATCCAACGACCCTTATCGTTGGGGACATCGTCATCTATAACGCATCATCATTAAATGGAGGTTCGGACGGCGTCCCGATAGTTCATCGAATCATTGAAATCCAAGAGGTTGGAGGCGAGTTACGTTTTATCACAAAGGGTGACAACAACCCTGGACCGGACCGAGATTTCCGGACAGTAGACGATATCATAGCCAAAGTGATTGGCAGTGTGAAATATTTGGGTTTTGTCACGTTGATACTTTTGCCACCCACAGGTTTGACATCCATTATTATTTTAATTGCCACATTTTTAGTGACTTCGTTGCTTTGTGATAATTTTGCACCGAGAAAAAAGGATGAAGAACCCGAAACTATCGAGCCAACTGGAGAGGGATAGCCAGATACTTTTTAACCATTTGTCTGAAAGTCTATAGTGTTCGAGCCCTGGCTCCTTGTAGATGCTGGGAGAAATGACACAGAACGAGTATTTGATAGGCGATTTAGATGGCAACTACAGCAATTTCTTTTGAATCAATATCCCCTGCCGATTTCTTTTACCGAAACCGGTCAATTGCAGGCTTCGATAATAACATGCGAGCTTTGTACACGGCAGTCCGTGAACTGGTTGAAAACTCGCTCGATGCCTGTGAAGATGGTGGCTTTCTTCCCACAATTAAGGTGAAATTATCTGAGGTTTCCCCGAATTGGTTTAAACTCCGGGTTGAGGATAATGGAATTGGGGTTCCCAGGGACCATATTCTGCCCGCCTTTGGACAAATCCTTTACGGTTCAAAGTATGTGCATAAACAAGCTCGAGGTCGTTTTGGTCTAGGTGGAAAGATGGCTTTCCTTTTTGGGCAAATTACAACAAGTGAACCCTTGCAGGTAGTGTCAGCTCCAATTGATGGGGATCATGTCTTTGATGTTGTGCTACGTCAAGACATTGAGGAGAATAAGCCTGAACTAGTAAAATGGGAGCGGAGAAAGAACCGAGAGAAAAAACATGGATGCACCCTTGAGTTTACTTTAGAAGGGAATTGGCGTTCGGCTAAACGGTTCATCATCGATTACGTCGAACAAACAGCACTTATAACCCCATATGCAAGCCTTACATTCACCGAGCCCGATGGAACGATTCATAAATTCAAACGGTCTGTAAAAGTGTTACCGCCCCCACCCACGCCTGTAAATCCCCATCCCAAGGGCATGGACATTGAACAACTCTCACGATTGATTGAGGATACAAAAACACGAGATATGGTGACATTCCTTCGAACACACTTCCACCGGGTTGGACCCAAAACTGCCAAGGCTTTCCTAAAGAGTATAAACATGGCCTATTCGCAAGATCCACGCGGCCTGAAACCTAACGATTTAGTAAAAATTGCCCGTGGACTTGAAGACTTCGATAAGTGGTTACCCCCCGATGCCCGTGTTCTGTCACCATTAGGAACCAAGCTTCTTGAGTTGGGCATTCGTTCTACTTTGAACCCCGAATTTGTCAAAGTTACACAACGACCCCCAAATAGCTACGGAGGTCACCCCTTCATTGTTGAATGCGGACTAGCCTATGGTGGCGATGTCCCCATGAAAGAGTCAATTATCATCTATCGGTTTGCCAATCGCATTCCATTAATTTTTGACGAATACAAAGACGTTGCAGCAAAGGTGATTCGGGCAGTTCCATGGTCACGATATCGTATCCGACCTGGAATGCCTATTGCAGCCTTTGTCGCAGTGGTAAGCACTAAGATTCCCTTCAAAACCGCAGGGAAGGAATTCATCGCTGATCTCACTGAACTGGAATACGATATCCGGATGGGATTGATGGAATGTGCTCGAAGTTTGAAAGGGCACTTGCGCCAAAAAGAGAAAGTGCAGCGCGAACGTGTCCGGGCTAGTGTTTACGAAAAATACCTTCCAATTATTGCGCGGGATATTGCAGCCTTAGCTGGGCGTCGTAAGGTTCCGGATACCAAAACTCTCATCCAAAGTGCCCTAACGATCAAACTCGAGGACGAGGAAGAGGAGGCCCTCCCCCTACCGACAGAAGAGGGAATTTTAGAAGCGAATCCTCCCGAGATAAGTGACTCGGAGGATTCGGATGAGGAGGACGCCGAGGAGGAATAGGAGAGAAGTATAATGTCTGAAGCAACCCCTGATCTTGTTATCGGAAAACTTTCCCGTCGATGGAAACCATCAAAGCGTCTAAAACAGCTTTTGAAGATTGATTCAGGGCGTCTTCGTCGACTTCTTAGGAAAGTAGAGAAAGATGGACTAATTGAATCTCGAAAGCGTGGCGGACAGCTTGAATGGCGTCTAGTTAAGGGTGAAGCCCGGAGGATTCAAAAAATTCGAAAAGAGCCCAAAGCGTTCATTGAAGAGCAAAAGACCTCTGACCAAATTTCATCGGATATGAAAAATCTGGGCCAGACAATGTATAAGACACTGTCAAAAAATGAATTTCCTGAAATTGATTTACCAAGCCGGAGCACTAGTAACATTCGTTTTGACCAAGAGCTTGGACAATATGTTCTTGCTGGAAAAACAGTTACTAGATCTACTCGGAATGTTGGACAAATTCGAAGTTTTAGCCAGTTTGTCTGGGTTATGCGGTTTCTAAAGGAGCTCCTTGGGGAAGGAAAATCAAGTACCCTCCGAGATATTTACTACCAATCCTTTGGTTTCGGTGTTAAATTTGGTCAGCAAAGTGAAAGTGACACGACCATCACCGATGTTGAAGCCAAGTTAAAGACGCCACGAGAATCTTTTCGAGTGTTCCCGGAAGACCGAGCTGCCATCTACGGTAATCTTACAATCGAATACACATCACCCCAAAAATATGCAGGAAATCGTGTCAATCTTACCGATCATCCTGATGGTCTCATGATTGGTCCTTATTTGACATCATCAAAATTTGTCGACTGTAAAGCTGACAAAGTAATCGCTATTGAATCAGGTGGTATGTTTACTCGTTTTGTCGAAGATGCCGTCTATGAAACACATAATGCCATTCTCATTCACACGGGAGGTCAAGCCCCGCGCAGCGTGCGGCGTATGATTCGACGACTTCGTTATGAGCTGAATTTACCAACTTACCTTTTCGTTGACGCAGACCCATGGGGAGCTCATATTGCAATGG
>JAEOSA010000135.1 GCA_016840595.1 Candidatus Hermodarchaeota archaeon
CATTTCCGATTTCCAACGCTTTTTGGAGAAAGGGTTGATCTGCGTGAACCCGTTGAACTCCAAACGGGGCATTCATCAACACGGTATCTGCCTGGGCTGTGATTGCTTTGATGTCTTGTGCGACGAACTCAATGCGATCTTTCACACCAAGTTGCACTGCGTTTTGTTCTGCGACATTTAATACTTTCGAATCAATGTCGACACCAACGACATGACGGGCTCCGAGCAACGCCGCTCCAATCGCGAGACGTCCAGGTCCACATCCCAAATCATACACAAGTTGAGCTTCGATATCTCCATAGGTTGCTGCCGTAAAGAGCATCGTCGCAGCCACTGTATCCGAGATTTCATACTGTTCACTACTCGGGCAAGGTTCAGGAAAACCACATATCTGGCTAAGCAATATTTCCAAGCGTTTCCGTGGCAGTCGTACGGACATTAAATGTGAACGCCCTCTACCTTTTTTAGACCCATTGTATTTTTATCACTTAATTGCATCGAGGATTCATAACTTACAATTCTCGCATGAATGGAGGCTTCCAAATATTGCCAAATCCTTATGAAATCAGAGAAATCCGAGCAATGGAAATTTTAGACAGTCGTGGAAATCCTACAGTTCAAGCCGAGGTGCTTACCCTGGAGGGGTATGGAAGAGCCATGGTTCCCTCCGGCGCTTCAACGGGCCATTTCGAAGCAGTCGAATTACGTGATGGAGACCCTAAACGCTACCATGGTCGCGGTGTCTTAAAAGCCGTGGATAATATTCTCAACATTATCGCACCTGCTCTGATTGGGATGGACGCACGGGAACAAAAAACAATAGATGATAATCTGCGTAAATTGGATGGGACACCAAATAAAGGTCGCTTAGGAACAAATGCCATTTTAGGCATCTCCTTAGCTGTGGCTAAGGCGGCATCAGATACCAGCATTCAGCATCTCTTCGAATACTTAGCTAAACGGGATGAGTACATATTACCTATTCCTATGATGAACATTATCAATGGCGGCGTCCATGCAGGGAATGAACTGGCAATGCAAGAATTCATAATTATGCCTTTGGGGTTTGACAGCTTCAACAAAGCCCTTCGGGCTGGAGTGCAAATATATCACGCCCTTGGAAGGGTGCTCCTTCAGAAATATGGTATATCAGGAAAAAATCTCGGTGATGAAGGTGGGTTTGCTCCACCAATGCTTAAAACCCGTGAAGCATTGAACGCCATCGAGGCGGCTATTGAACAGGAAGGGTACAAGCTAGGAAAAGACATTGCATTAGCATTGGATGCAGCTGCAAACGAATTTCATGAGAAAGGAAAATACTCCATTGATGGACGAGAATTACCTGCAGAAGAATTGTATGAATACTATCGGGTCCTTTGTGACGAATATCCAATTATTTCCGTTGAAGATCCGTTTGAAGAGAACGATTACGAAAGCTTCACCGCACTAACTCAGGCGCTTGGTAAATCGATTCAAATCGTTGGTGATGACATCTTCGTTTCGAATATCGAACGATTACAGAAAGGCATTGAAATGGGAGCCGCTAACTCACTATTACTCAAGGTCAACCAAATTGGGACGCTCACTGAAGCGATGGAGGCGGCGCGCCTTGCCGGATCTAATGGGTATACCGTTGTTGTAAGCCATCGAAGTGGAGAAACCGAAAACACGTTTATTGCTGACCTCTCGGTGGCTTTATCCTGTGGTCAAATCAAGACGGGGGCACCTGCGCGAGGTGAACGAACAGCGAAATACAATCGCCTCACCAAAATCTCTCATGATTTGGGACCAAAAGGACGCTATGCTGGTACACAATTTCGGAAGTATATGGTCAGTTAATACCTTTGCAAATTACGAGGCCAACTAAAAACCAATTTTTTTCCGTAATTCTTCAGGTGCTTCATCGAGCTGAAGTTTGCAGGGAGTAGGAAGCTTCATGGATGCTCGGCGAAGGGCATTCTTGGCAATATCAAGATGCGGATAATTTACTTCCAAGGTTAGTATCGGTTGACCGGGTTTTACCCGTGCAGCTAAGGCAAAAGGCTTCCCGAAGGATCGACGCATGCCTTCTTGAATACGATCGGCCCCTGCAACGGCCATCATCTTCTTCTCGCGGAGAATTTGGTGTGGGTAGGTTCGAATCCATAAAAAGTAATTTTCTACGCCCAGCTCTTTAGTGAGATAGCGGTTGGCGGAAACTCGCATTGCTTCTAAGGCGGAGTGACGAATTTGCACAGCTTCTTTAGCCAAGAGGCTAATTGTCAGTTGGAAATTTCGGTTCCGCTTTTTACCCATTCGCCACAAGACCACTTTGTTAACTGGCATCCGCTTGACATACTCTTTGCGTGTATACGGTGGACGTTTAATGTGTCTGTAGCAATGTCCTGGTCTAGCAGGCATTTTGAATAATCACCTCAAGGGTTCAGGGTAGAGAGTAGTGCAAATCTCGGAGTCTTATTAATCTTACGCGCTGACAGGCTTGGAATCTGATGAAAATTATGATGTGAAGATCTGGATTAAATCTTGATCTTCTAACACGAAGGTGAATCCAACTTTTTTCTTCATTTGCCCTGTGTGCATTCGATAAACAATGGCATACCGGAAGTTTTTGTGGAAATCACTATGAAGGCGTTTTGCTAAATCCTCTACGGTAGATCCTTGGGGTAGAATCAAGGGTTTATCACCAATTTCACCAGAACTTTTTCGAGTGAAAATTCGGATAACCCCGAGTTCTTCAAAGATACCGGCACCGGCAATTCTAATCTCCTTGTCCTTTTCTACTGAAACAGGATAGATTTGAAACATCTTCCCATATTTTGCCTGTAGTGTTTTGAAATTCTGAGAACTGGCAGGCAAATCGCCTTTCGTACCAATAATGATTGCTGGGGTATATTGTGTTCGACTATCGAGAACCTCAGTGAAGTCCTCCAAAGTGGCAGGACCACGAAATTGCAGAGAACAATTGTGGATTCGTCGTCGACGAAGGAGTTGTCGAATAAGTTCTGGATCCTCTTGGAAGTTAGTGCCTCCAATAATATGAATTCCGCCACTCCCAGTTTTCGCAAAACGAATTGGTGGTGGATCTTTATTGAGTTTAATTCGGGCTTTTTCTAAGGTGCTCACCAGGAACTCTACTTGGGGTATAGGGGGTTTTGAAAGATCGATAACTAGTACAACAAGATCGGCGTTTCGAACGCCTCCCAATATTTGACGACCTACGCTACTGTCGTCCATTCCCTCAAATAGCGCAGGCATTTCGATGATTTGAATATCTGTTCCGCCAAATTTGAAAACCCCGGGTTCCGGCAGTTGGGTAGTAAATTCATAATTGCCAATTTTTGCTTTTGCGCCAGTTAACCGATTGAGAAGAGCGCTTTTCCCTGAGCTGGTTAACCCGACTAATACTACTTGTCCAGCGCCTTCTTTGGCTAGGGAGTAGGTTGGTCCTCCCTTGGCCATTTTTCGTCGTGCGCGTCGCTCTTCCTGTTCTTGGCGTAGGACTGTTAGTCGATGACGGTAATGCGCGACCATTTTTTCTGAGGATTTATGTTTGGGGATAAGTGATATGAACTTTTCAAGCTTCGTTATCCGATCTTCTAGGATGGTTGCCTCTTCATAGGCGTGCATCGCCGCCTTTGCTTCAGCAGTTAAGTTTACTGGCAAGGAACCACCCACGTTTCATTCAACATCAATGGCTTCTAAAGCATTTGGTTCAATTAGGGTCGTTGTATCGGTTTACGTGCTGAGAATAATAGTAAACGCTCAAAGAAAAATGCCTTCTCCTCTTTCACTTGGACGAAGTGAAATAGTTGCTTCAGCTGAGTTTGAATGCGTTCTGGTTCTGAGAGTGAAGACTGAATTAATAATAATCTTCCATCTGCATGAAGGTAGCGTGAACATTGAGCAATGAATTTCTCAGTTATTTCATAGCCTTTCTCTCCACCAGACCATGCTGGATCAAAAGCGGGGTCGTCCTTTGTACCAGGAAGATACGGCGGGTTAAAGGTCAGTAAAGAGAAATTTTCATCTGAGCGAATCGGGTCAAAGAGCTTTCCTTGACGAATCTCGACCAAGGAGTCAAGGTTATGAAGTGCAACATTCTTCTTCGCGTTTTGAACCGCAAGGCCAGATTGATCTGTTGCAACCACCTGTGCACCTGCTTTTGCGGCGACAATGGCTACAAGCCCACAACCCGTCCCCACGTCTAACATTGTGTCACCAGGAGTAATACCAAGATTCGTACAAAGCATGAACGTGTCATCAGCCGGTTCATAGACTCCGTCATCCACAACGACCCAGACATCTTCATAAAACGCTGCTGACGGACTCATACCTGCCGTTCCTCATAGATGATGTTCGAAATCTCTGCTATCTTGTCTGGTTCCAGCTCTTCCACTCGTTGCTCTAGCCATGGAATTTTTTCCTGTAATTGTTGAAAATCATGTTGACCTAAAAAGGACTTCAAAGGTGTTCGAATCTTCTTTCTTCGCTGGTTGAAAAGTACGGTCGTGATTTGTCCAAATAGACTCACATCTGTTACAGGGAATGTAGGCTGTGAACGTCGGTGAATTCGAACGAGTGCAGATGATACTTCTGGAGGCGGGTAGAACGATTCAGGTGTAACCAGCTCCAACAATTCCACTGCTGCATAATATGCTGCCATCACAGTTAATCTTCCATATTGTTTCGATCTGGGTGTTGCTGTCAGCCGTTCTCCAAATTCTCTTTGAAGCATTAAAACGGCCATAGGGATATTTGACTCAAAGAATTTGAATAAAACAGGTGAGGAAATACTGTATGGAAGATTGGCGATGAGTTTATCACTTTGAGGCCATTCGATTTTCACGGCATCGCCTGGAATTACCTGAATGCGTTGATTTGATTCTAGTTCCTGCGAGAGAATTTGGAAAAGTTTCACATCTTTTTCAATCGTGTAAACCTGCTGCACGTGATCGGCTAATGCATGTGTTAAAGTTCCGTTTCCGGTTCCAATTTCTAGGATTCGGTCACCCAGGGAGAGGTCGGCTACCTCAATAATGCGTTCTAGTACTCTTTCGTTAATGAGAAAATGCTGACCTAGCCGTTTTGACACTCGGACATTATGTGTCTTCAGCCACTGTTGGGTCCGGGTGAGAAGTGTTCCCGGGGTCATCTTTCATACAATCCTGGAAGTGCATTGAGTTCTTTCTCAGATGGCTTCTTAGCTCTAGTCAATCAAAAAGGGCGGTGTTGAGGCTATTAAAGCTCCGATTAACTTCGACCTTGTTCCTTTTCGGCAACAGGTTTTCGGGTGAAGAGGTTGTATTTGTCTTCACCACCCAGTTCCATAAGGATACGCTTCACGATGAGTTCCTTTGGATTGCGAATTTGGATTCTATCTGCGACATCCTGGAAGCTAGTGAAAGGTGCTTTGCGGCGTTCCTCTAATAGGTCCCACATGAGTTTCTTACCGATGCCCGGGAGAAGTTCAAGGCTATGCATTCGGGTTGTTAGAGGTCGAGCATTGTTGAAGAAGTCTACGAACCGCTGTTCCGACCTTTCTACAAGCTTTTCAATAACAAAGGGGAGTTCACTTCGAGATGATGCCGTTAACACATCGAAGGTGATGC
>JAEOSA010000136.1 GCA_016840595.1 Candidatus Hermodarchaeota archaeon
GGGGATTTTGCTTCGGTGTCATGCCAGTCCCAGATAAGTCGAGAACCATCATAGAGAGGTGAGAATTCTCTGAAGATGAGGACTTCATTATCGCTGATAGGATATGGACCCATTTCATGAATGCTTGCTCGACATTCGCAATAGGAGAGAAATTCAGCAAGGTAGAGCTGGGCCATCGTGCGTTTGAGCTTGTTGACCTTTTCTTTATTGATTGGTTGGAGTTCTTGCTTGACCATATTCAATATGTTGTCAGGGAGAACTTGGGCAGTGTCTTTATTTTCAGCAGCTAAAGGTGTGTCACAATCATAGTAGTTGGTGGCCATGCGATACCAGAAATCAATCATGAATTTGGCTTCTTTACGGCGTTCAGGGATTTCGTTTTTAGCACCCCCTGCATCGAAAAGGTCTTGCATCCGCCCTAGTCCCCATAATCCGATGAAAGCCCAAACTCCAAGTACATTGGGGTAAGCAGCCAGTGTTCGACATCGTTGCCCGATTTCTTCTGGTGAGATGTGATCTGCTAACTGTTTGAAGAGGTTATACTGGTACCCTCGGTAGATTTGAGCGCAGGCCACACTGTTGTAGGCTGTGACAGGAAACAGTTTGGATTCGAGAGCAGTTCGTTGAGAGAGAAGGTAGGTGCTGGCAGCACTAGCTCGACGAAGTAATGTATTAGCCTTATTGGTGCTGATATCTCCAATCATAGATGCTCAACTCGTGGAGCATAAATGATTAGTTTTTACATTAAAAACTATATCACGAACGAATTATTGTCTAAGACTTAGACTGTTTACAATCGCTCATCGAGTTCGCGGAGTTGTTCAAGCATTTTGAGTCGGTCAGTGATGTCTCGGAAGATTCCGCGGAAGCCGATGAGTGTTCCGTTTTCATCGTAGACTGGACTTCCGCGTGCTTCGAGAGTGACATCGGAGTGATCGCGGTGGACAAACTGGATGACGAGGGTTCGGATAGGTCGTTGTTTCTCGATGAGTTCAGCGAAGGTTTGTTGTGCTCTTTCGATGTCTTCGGGTCGGAGAAAGTCACATGGTGTCTGTCCTAGGACTTGACCGGCGGAAAAGCCTAGAATATCTTCTACGGCGCTGTTGCTGTAGGTGATTGTTCCTTTGAGATCGAGTTCCCAAACCCAATCGGATAGATCTTCAACCAAGGCGCGGAATTTTTCTTCTGATTCAAGAAGTGCAGCTTCAGCTTTTTTGCGTTCGGTGATATCTGAATACGCCGCCTGGATTGCAGGTTCCCCTTCGTACTCAATGACGTTGGCAAAGATTTCCACCCAGCGCACACTTCCATCTTTTCGAACCAATCGGTATTCATATTGAGGTGGTGCTGATTTTCCTTCTAATCTGCGTTTTACGCGGGTGAGAACTATTTCTTGATCAGCTGGATGGATCAGATTCTGGACTTTCTTCGGTGACAAGGCGAGTATTTCTTCAACACCATATCCAATCATTTTGGAAAAGGCTTCATTTGCGAAATAGATTCGTGGGGGATTACCTTGGGAAATAACGATGCCATAGAGAGATTGTTCAACGAGATTCCGGTATTTCCCTTCTGATTCTTGTAGCGCCTGTTCAGCTAATTTTCTTTCAGTGACATCAATGCTGGTGACTTGGAGGGCTGGTTTCCCCTGATAGTCGATTTGTTTGACATAGGATTCGACCCACATAGGTCCGCCATCTGGTCGGAGAAGGCGAACCTCATATCGGTCAGGGACCGGTTCACCTGCGACACGGTCTTGCATCCGTTTTTGAAGTATCTCGATATCCTCTGAATGAATTAAATTCCAAAACGTTTCTGGGGGTTGTCCGACGATATCTTCTGGTGTCTTTTGGAGTTGATCCATCAATTGAGGATTCGCAAAAACAATATGACCATTTTGAAATATGACAATCCCTTGGAGAGATTGATCGACCAGTGCACGGTACTTAGCTTCAGATTCCCGAACGGCTTCTTCACTACGCTTCCGATCAGTAATATCTTCCAGGTTTCCTTCATAAAATTCAATATTTCCTTCTGTGTCTCGAATTGCACGAACTGATAGTTCTACCCAAATAGTCTCTCCATCTTCACGTTTGAATTCCGTTTGGAATCCAGTGACTACATCATCTCGAGTTATAGTAACTTCCCATCGTTTTCGAGCCTTAGGATCGACATAGAAACTGGAAGCATTTCGTTCAAGAAGTTGAGCTTTTGTATTGAATCCGAGAATTTCGACTAGCGCAGGATTGACATCGAGGATAGTTCCATCAGGCATTGTTCGGTAAAGTCCGATTGGAACGCTATCAAAGAGGCTTTGGTATTTTGCTTCAGCTTCCTTACGCTCACTGATATCTCGAATAACTCCAATGAATGCAGTGGGATTTCCTTCAACATCTTTGAGAAGTGCAGCATTCAATTCAGCGGGATAGGGAGTGCCGTCACGACGAAGTAATGTGTATTCTAAGGTTCCAGAATGCCCTGTTTGAAGAGTTGTTTGTAAATTCTCCATAGCCATTGGAACATCTTCTGGATCAATAAGCTCGAAAGCACTGACCCCTAACAACTCTTTTTCATCCTTAATCCCATACAATTGTAACGCCTGTTGGTTACACATTATCACCTTGCCTTCCAAGTCTGTAACCGTAATTGCGTCAGGTGAGGTTTCAACCAGCGTTCTGTATTTCTCTTCACTTTCTTTGAGAGCTAGCGCTGCTCGTTTTTGATCAGTGATATCTTCCAAAGAGCCCTCATAATATTGGACAGCTCCATCCTCATCTCGAATGGCTCGGAAAGTATCATGAACCCAAATAACTTCGCCATCTAAACGTTTGAATTGCACATCATGACCGGTCACGATGCCCTCTTGACCGAGAATTTCCTCGTAATGCTCTCTTTCATCACGATCGACATAGAAGTCAGAGGCATTCAAAGCGAGAAGCTCTTCTATATCCTTAGCTCCAAGTAATTTAATGAGTGCCGGATTGGCATCAATGATTTGTCCATCTATGCTGGTACGATACAAACCAACAGGAAGCTCGTCGAATAGTCCACGATAGCGGGCTTCGGATTCTTGGAGTTTGATGTCTGCCTCTTGGCGTTCTGTGATATCAATGAAAGTGGCTTGGATAGCAGGTTCACCATTATATTCTGTAACGATGACATACATTTCGAGCCAGCGTTCGCTGCCATCTTTTCGAATAACTTTGAAAGAATAATGTGAGGGAACGGGTTTACCTTCTAGGCGTTCTCGCATCCGTCCCCATACACGGGCCTGGTAATCAGGATGGACACTAGCCTGCACTTGTTTTGGAGTGAGCGCTAGAAGTTCATCAATGGTATAGCCACTCATTTCTGCGAAGGCTTCGTTGGAAAATACGATTTGCATATCTTGAATGATGATTATTCCTTGCAGGGAATGGTCAACGAGTTCCCGGTAGGCTTGTTCTGTTCGTTTTTGTTCAGTAATTTCAGTTATCATAGCTAGTATCGCAGGTTTTTCTTGAATAGTGATAAGACGGGGAAGGACCTGAAGCCACCTTAACTCCCCCTTGCTATCCTTTACGCGAAACTCATAGAGTTTAGTTTTTACTTCACCTTTGACAGCTGTTTTCAATCTTCGAGTGACATCGGGTTGATCCGGGTCAGCAATGTATTTCATGAAGTCAAAGGCAGTAAGTTGATGGACCTCATCAAGGGGGATACCCATTAGTTTTGCTAGTAAATCGTTTGCATAGAGTATATGTTCACCTTGTAAGACTACTATCCCTTGTGGAGCCTTTTCAGCGATAGATCTGAACATTTCTTCCTCTAAGTCGGGATCAAGAGGAGGTGACTTCTTAGATTGAGACATTCATATTCACCTTTGATGGATTCGGTGGGGGTTATCACTTTGAGTCTGTGCACACCTTTCGTCCCCCAGGCTACACCGATCTATCTGTTACTCTTTCGAAGATACCACATATCTGTTTCGATGAAAAGAATGTCCAAACGGAGTAAATTTAGGTCGGCTCAATTTTAAAAACAGAAACTGTAAATGCCTATGAAGTCGTAATAGGACGGGTCTGAAGAACGATAAATTCTCCATCTTTGTAGGTCCATTCAATGTCTTGGGGATAACCGATTTTCTGTTCAATTTCGATTCCCATGTGCGTCAACTTAACAAGTTGGTCATCGTCTAAAGAGAACATCTCACGCTTTTCAGAAGGCGTCTCTTTAAGAAGCGTACATTCTGGTCGATCTTGAGGATGTGGAGCACTGTACACTGCTTTATCGCCCATCCGTCGTTCAATGATTTCAATTGGTTGTTTTTGAATAATAAAGGAATCAGGATTCACTTTTCCGGCGACAACACTTTCACCTAATCCCCAAGAGGAATCAATAATGAGTTCGTCTGGGTTATTTGAAACAACATTTGTTGTGAACATGACACCGGATACTTCGCCAAGAACCATTTCTTGGACGACAACTCCCATTTGAACTTGGTTGAGGTTAATATCCTTGCTTTGTAAATAGAGGAGGGCACGAGGAGAGTAAAGAGAGAGCCAAGTTCTTTTTACTGCATCAAGAACGTGAGATTGGTCCTGGACGCAAAGGAATGAATCAGCTTGTCCTGCAAAAGAGAATTTTTTGATATCCTCTGCTGTTGCAGAGGATCGTACCGCATATCCTGTTGGACTAGGATCTTGTTGAGTTACTAGTTGTTTGAACCCCGCGATGATTTCGTTAGCAATCTCTGTAGGGATTTCGTAATCAGAAGCAGCGGTCTGGAAATCTGTGGCGGATTGAATGATAGTTTCGACATCATCTGTGTTTTGATGGAGGTTGTCAAATGCTTCAAGGTGTTGGCAGGTTGTTACGAAGTTTTTGAAACATTCAGTTGGAATTGCAAAGCCATTCGGAATGGAAAATCCCAGTTGATGAAGCCGGGCTAGATTAGTGGCTTTGCCTCCAAATGTTTCAATTTGTTCGGGAGCTAGTTGGTGGAGGAAGGTGATTTGGAATCGGTTTTTTGGTTGTGGGTTCTGTTGTCGGGGTGCCATATTCAACTTCCTCAAAGTTAGGTGTGATTATTTTTCTAAAAGGAGGAGAACCCCAGAATTACCTTCACTGGGTTCAATTCGAACCCTCTGATTTGCCAACTCTTCTTTGAAGTCGATTTTGGTTCCCATTAACGCAGGGATGCCAAATTCACGGGTGACAATCGCCAAGTGTGAGCCTAAGGCTCCGGAGGTGCAAACGACGCCTTGTAACCGAGAAAGGACCGGGGCGAGAGTTGTAGTTCCGGCATCTTCTACTAGCACAATTTTCGGGTCAGTCACCGCTTGTTCCTCTTCTGCTTTTAATTCCTTCAAAAGCGTCAAGACATCTTGTATTGATGTAATCACTCGGAGAATTCCTTCGGCACTCTTGTTCAGGCTAATGAGTCCTTCACCAATTTGCTTCATTGAGTTTGCCACCTAATGACTTCTAAAGCCCATGGTTTGCCCTTAAAAGACTTATTAAATCAACGAAGAAGAAAGAAAATGCTGGACCTGATATTTTTAGGAATCAGCTTTTTTCTTTCGCTTCTTCATCTTCGGTGGAGGTTCTGGTT
>JAEOSA010000137.1 GCA_016840595.1 Candidatus Hermodarchaeota archaeon
CTGCACCGCGTTTTTAGTAAGCTCTAATCCTCGTTGCGCATTGTAAAGGCTCTCATCTTGCGGAGATCCGCCTGGCGTGACAATAATGTAATCTGTGGCAGGAACAGCAAAAGAGGCTGTATCATCTATGACTTGGATTCCCTGACGGGTTACTTCTTCCATATCTCCACTTGCCGACCATAAAATGTAAGGTCCACTGGTTACCATGGCAAGAAGGAACACTGGACGCTCTTTTAGAATCATGTTTGCAGCTTCCAACATGTCCTCAGCCACAGGATTCGTTCGACGGGTTGGATCAGGATGAAAGGGATGTCGACCAAAAGTGGATTCACGTTCCAAGGCTAAACTATGATTGGCTTCAATCGCTGCGAAATCACAAAATCCGGGAAGGAAATTCTTTAGGACATTTGAGTATCCTGCAAAATAGTGGTTCTTCATATCCGCGGCAACCACAAACGCTTCAAGATCTAATACTTCCTGATTGATACACACTTCAGTGCCACGGGTTGTGGTACCAATCAGTTTACAAGGAGATTCGATGGCATCGTGAACAAGCACCCGATAGGGATTTAACCTGTTGCTTTTACAACTCTGATGAATCGCTTGGATAATTTCCTGATTTCGAGCACTATGTGGGTCATGAGAACCAGTTGTGATTATGAAGGTGAGTTCCTTTGCTGGTTGGAGAAGGCGAGTTAGCTCATCAACGATGATTTCATGTGGTTCAGCACGGGTTCCGTCTTCAATTAAGACGCCAACTCGACGACCCGCGATGGTTTCATGAAGCGTCATATCAATAGGTGTTTCAAGTACTTGGCGAAGGGTTCCAGCGATATCCTTGGTGGCTTGTTGTTTTCGTGGTTGTATTACTTCACCGATGTTTTTCTCAGGAATTTTAAGTTTGACTTGACCTTGCCCGTAACGAAGTTGGATGTCCGCCATGGTTCTTCATGCGTCAAGTGTGCTTAGTCGTGAAAAAACCTTTGCCTCTTCTAAAGCTTGATAGGCTTCAGTATGAATAGAGAAGAGTCGATCATAGACTTGCGCAGGTTCATTTTCAGGTGAATATTGGGTTCCAATTGCCACCATTGCTTCGGCAGCCTTACGAACATTCTGATAAATTCCGCTTCCCACAGCCGCAAGAATTGCGGCTCCCAGCGCTGTAGCCTCCTCTACTTTACTGCGTTGAACTGTGAGCTTAGTCACATCCGCTTGAATCTGATTCCAAACTCTGCTCCGTGTTGCTCCACCCGTTAGTCGTAATTCTTTGAGTGGGACACCAAGTTCATGCATGATTTCTAAATTCTGCCGAACTTCGAAGGAGGTTCCCTCCATTATTGCACGAATTACATCTGACTTAGTGTGACCAAGGGCGAGACCAATAATTACACCACGGGCATCTGGATTCCAATGAGGTGCACCCGCACCAACAAAATGAGGTAACAAAAGAATCCCGCGTGCCCCAGGAGGCGATTGCTTCGCCTGTTCATTCATCAACTCATATGCATCAGAACCTAAGAGTTGAGCTAAACTCTTCTCTTCCTGACCAAATTGGTCACGGAACCAACGGTAAATAATTCCACTAGTGAAAATACTTGCCTCAATAACCCACTTATTAGGAATTGCATGACAACTGCAAAGTAAACGGTGCTTAGAATCGAACCGAGGTTGTTCTTCATAGGCTAAAATGAATGTTCCAGTCCCAACTGTCGCTTTGACACGTCCGGCTTTTACAACACCGACCCCAACCGCTCCACATTGTTGATCCCCACCTCCAACCACAACGGGTAATCCTTCAGGGAGACCGGTTGCTTTGGCTGCACGCTTTGAGACTTCTCCTGTTTGGGTACCAGAGGGATACGCTTTGGGAAGTTTTTCCTTTGGAATCCCAAGTCCATCACACATAAGTTTGGACCATTCCATTGGACGAACAGCGAAAAGCATCGTTCTGGACGCATTACTATAATCCGTAGCAAAGATGTCTGTCAACCGATGTAAAATGAAATCATGGACAAGAAGGAATTTAGCCGCATCACGGAAAATTTGTGGTTTCTCGTCTTTGAACCAAAGAATTTTCGGAGCTGAAAAGTAAGGGTCAATGGTTAAACCCGTCTCGTTATACACTGTGTCTAGACCCAGCTCTGTTTTAATCGTCTGACATTGTTGGGTAGTTCTACGATCTTGCCAAACGAGAGCATTATGGAGTGGTCTTCCCTTTTCATCAACTGGTACAATAGTCTCCCGCTGATTGGTAATACTAACCGCCACAATTTCGTTGATTCGCTTGCCAATCTTTTTAAGACTAGCCTGGGTTGTACTGCAGGTAGTTTTCCACCAATCTGCTGCATTTTGCTCAACCCATGCTGGCTGAGGGAAAAGGGAGGAATATTCTTGATGTGTTTGAACAATGAGTTTTCCGTTACTGGCATCAAACACGGCTGTTCGTGTACCACCTGTTCCCACATCGATTGCCACAACTAATTGGGAATTCGCCATTGAGTTCTCCTCGCGTCTAACAAGTCTGTTGATAGTTAAAACTTGTATCCACGTGGAAAAACCCACAGTCTTTTGTCCTTACAGGTCTTGTGATATCCAGACTATCGAGGGCTACCAATGCTAGACGAGAAAATTCAGCAAGCTGCACATATAATTTCCACATCAGCATCTACTGTAGCCTTAACTGGTGCAGGTGTATCAACGAAAAGCGGAATTCCAGATTTCCGTGGACCTTCCGGACTGTGGACGAAGGTTGATCCTACGAAATTTGCGAGCATCAACGGTTTTCTTAGTGATCCCAAACGGTGGTGGGAGATGGCTCTTGAACTGGCTCCGACGATTATGAATGCAAAGCCCAATCCCTCTCATACAATGTTGGCAAAATTGGAAAAAATGGGACTCTTGGACTGCCTCATCACACAGAATGTCGATGGTTTACATCAAATGGCCGGGAGCAAAAACGTCCTTGAGGTTCATGGCAGTCTCTTCAGTGCCACATGTACAGTCTGCCTAATATACGTCGATCGCAAGTATCTTGAAAACGCAATGAAGAAACGTCAGATTCCCGTCATGTGTCCGACTTGTGGAGGCTTACTCAAGTTAGACACCGTATTTTTCGGAGAAGCTTTACCTCAAAAAGCATTAGGCGCTGCAGTGGAGGCTGCAAGAAATTGCGAACTAATGCTAGCGGTTGGCTCTTATCTCGTTGTTTATCCCGTTGCAACACTTCCCACAATTGCCACGCAAAGTGGAGCCAAATTCATCATCATTAACCAGGAACCAACGCCACTTGATCAAGTGGCTGACCTAGTGTTCCACGCCGAGGCAGGTGAAACTCTAACTCAGATTGTGAAAGCCATTAAAAAACTATGACAAATGTCAGTTTTTATTGCGTTAGCTCATATCTTACGGGTTTTTATAGCTTCACATCAAGAGGCTAGTTTGGTGAGCCGTCGACGTTTGGCTGTTCACATCAATGGGACAACATGGTTCGTAACCAATCGGACGTGGGCGTCGACACTATGGCATCTAATATCAACTGGTACCAACTCGTTCCATACCGCTATAAAAATAAAATTCCCTACAAAAATAGGGCTTGCACTAGTGATAGCTGTTTCTAAAGGCTCGGTGACGGGCTAGAAGAATCAGTACGAGGTGGAAGTCAATAACTGGGTGTTGGCACCCCAGTGGAAAACCACCAATTTCCACGAATCTCCTGGTTTCAGCTGTGGAGAGTGTCAAGGGTTTTTATTCAAGGGAATACTAACAGACGCTAGTTATTGTTAGATTACTGGAGATTAGAAGTCATGAAACAAGTTATTGATGAAAAAGAGGGTCGGCGCGCGTTTCCACCTTTTCCCTTGGCATTAGTTACCATTCCCGGATCGCCTCCAAATATCATTACTGCAGCATTAATCCATGTATTCTCGTTTGATCCATTCTTGATTGGAGTTGGAATCGCTCCCAGCCGTTATAGTTATGAGCTTCTCAAGGCTGCCAAAGACTTCGTAGTCAATATTCCTACAAAGGACATACTAGATCAAGTGATGTTTTGTGGCACCAAATCAGGAAGGGATGTGAATAAATTTGAAAAAACACGTCTCACTGATATTCCCGCTCAAGAAGTTGAAGCTCCGTTAATCAGTGAATGTCCCGTAAATTTTGAATGTGAAATAACCCAGACTTTGAAGACGGGGGATCATTATTGGTTCATCGGAGAAGTCAGGGTCATTCATAGAGATGTCAATTTCAGCCGTGAAAATACGTTATGCTACTGGGCGAATGAATTTCGACTACCTGGCCCTCTCATTCGTCGTCGATAATATTCCATGGGACGATTTAATGCCGAACACGATATTGTGCTTCGTGATTTGCATAGTGCATCTCACGGGGGACATCCTCACTTCCCGGTACTACTGGTAGGAGACTGATTCGGTTTTGTTGGCGTTCTTTAAGTGAGTTGGGTATCTCGCCTCCAAAGGGATGAGTAAAGGGAAGCATGAAGCGATAATCTTTCCCTAATATCCCAGCGATACGGGTAAGCATTCGCTTTGATTTACCACCGTGTTTAAAGCGGTAATAAGCAAGATAAAGGAAGCCACCAATCAATTTGATGATTTGGCGATTTATCCAAGTATCTTGGATATCTTCGAGCCAAGCTTCTCGCCAGTGAAGAAGATTATGATCCCAACATTCGATGAAAATTTCCCATTGAAGCTCAGTTAATCGACGAAGGTTCAGAGTTTTTTCTTTTCGTAGAGCACAATCTTCCAAAGACACAAAGAACAGGGGTACAAAAAAGGTCTTGAATCGACGCATTCGGTGCACAAGATCGAGGGTAAGGAGTACATCCTCTTCAGTCTCCTTGGGCAAGCCAGTAACTAAAGTACAAAGGGGTAACCAGTTTGCATCATTGAGAATGCCATAGGCTTCACAAACGATTTCAGGCCATTGGCTAACATCATAAGGTAAGGCTTTTCCGCGCATGTGTTCTTGCATAAGTCGAGGACTACCCGTTTCAACTCCCACCTCCACAGTGACAACAGGGTTACCTCGATACTTGTATCGGGATTTCTCACCAATAGTATCAGTAATTTCTTGCACCATTTTCGGTTCAATAATGGCTGGAGCTAAGGATGCATGGGCTGTTTGAACAACTTTTACGCCTGGTTCAGCTACTACCGCCTTATACAAATTAACTACGGCTTTTCGATTTGGAAGAAAGCGTTCTTTCGAGCCATAAAGAAAGACGTCATCAGTATTCAGAAGAATCATATCGGCGCCGCAACGAAGGTTCGCTCGGACCTCCTTCAACACTTTTTTAATTGGAAAAGTCCGTCGATACTTCATGGTGGGTGAACAGAATTGACAACCTCGACCACATCCCCGTGAAATTTCAACAGCTCCATAAATTGCGCCATTCCGAATTGGAGTGATTTCATCATCGTCAGGTCTTTCAGCTCTGACTATAGGAGGGAGTGGTTCACCTCGAATTGCCTTCTCAAATAATTTTGGTGCAGTCCGTTCAGATTCACCCATGACAATGCAATCAAACCCAAATTCCTCTCGTAGCTTCGGGTT
>JAEOSA010000138.1 GCA_016840595.1 Candidatus Hermodarchaeota archaeon
CCTCGCATTTTGGATGTGAAAGAACATCAGTCTGGAACAGTACGGATTCTAGATGATTCATCTTCAAATGACGATTCTTAGGTGATTTTGCGCAATGTCGGACCGTCCACCTGATAAGGAAGGAGAAAAGGAAGAATCGGAAAAAAATAATGAACCGACATCAAATCGCATTGTTGTATTAAATGAACGGGATATACCCTTTGAAGAAGAACGCCCACCGAATTTTTCACCACACTTTGCAGTTAAAGTGCATCGTGTTCGGAAAGACGCTCGTTCGGAGGAGAATGAAGAGTGAGTGTACATGGTGCATCGCATATGAAGTGCGTAGCCTGTGCAAACCAAGTTTCACTGGATGAAGCACGACGTGAATGGTGGATTTGTACAACATGTGGTAGCTACATGTGCCCCAACTGTCGATCATTGTATCTTGAAACCGGGCAGGGAACCTGTCCTGGCACAATCGTTCGGGGGGTTGAATCTCACCCACCCCATTTCACACGGTTCCTCGGTCCACGAGATGAACCAGAGGCTGTGTCACCTGAAACTCGTTCAACGGTGGTTATCTTAGAAGATGTGCGACGGAATCAGCCCCGTTCACCAGGTGGTCGAGTGATTATCCTTGACGATGATGAAGCCCAAGATGAAGCTGACGAAGAAACGCAAGGTTAGGAGCAATGAAAACTTCCTCCACAATTCTTTCTCACCGAGTCACCTATACAACCAAGATTCGCAATACCTCAGATAATCCGCTCTTCGGGATCCGAGTGTTTGTTGCCTTTCCGCCACCCCTCCCTCCTCGCCAAGAACTCATTAATCTGACACCAATTCCTGTTTCGGGTCGTCAAGCCACAGATTTGAAAGGAAACCATTGGTTGGATTTGACCTGCGATCGATTAGCGGGAAAGGAAACGTTCACGTGTGGTTACACTGCGTTGGTCCGGAATCGTTCCATTCATTTCAGACTGCCACTTTCTACTAGAAACCTCTCAGTACCCTCTAATCTTATTGGATACACCAAACCAGAAAACTTCATTGAATCGCACCATCACCTAATCAAAGACCTAGCGCGTGACCTTTCCAACAAACACCCTAATCCCATATCTTTCGTGAAAGCTGCAATGCGTGCGGTAACAAAAACAATTCGATACTCCCCTCAGAAGTATGAGCGCGGGGCTGCTTTTGCAATTGAAAACCACGTCGGGGATTGCACCGAATTTGCTGCATTATTTACGGCTCTCTGTCGAGCGAATGGAATTCCTGCAAGATTAGAAGCGGGATTTGCATATAGTGGAAAAAAGTGGGAACGGCATGCATGGAGTGTAGTGTGGATTCAGGACAACTGGATTCCCGTTGATCCGACGTGGTATGGCAACAGTGGTTGGTTGGGAGTGACAAACCGTCACATTCCCCTCATTATTGGTAACTGGATGGATATTCGTATCCACCAAGAGTTCAAGGTGTCGTGGTCGCATAAACCAAAAACAGCTCCACCACAACTGGGTTCAAAATGGAAGGTCACGAAAGTTGTGAGCATCCTGAATTCACGCTAGTTATTTGTGTTTTCGTTTGTCCCGACAGAAAATCTCACTACATCGAGGATTCGCCATAATTTGACCCGACGTGGCCTGATGTCGATTTAGGTCGTACTGGATAAACCGTCCCAAAGCAGGTTCTAAGCCTTCTTGCCACTGTCGCGTTTCTCGCCACTGTTTCAACCCCACAAGAACACGAACTGCCTCCCAGGCCATTACAGCACCCACCACAGATGTCACAAAACTAATCATAGGAAATCGCGGAACGGTGTCTACAAAGAAGGGGTCACATCGTGTCCGCACCTCATTGGCGACAACGTGGTCGACGAAGTCTTTACTCCACGAGCACACAAGACACGCTGTGTGAGGAGGAGCAAGCACCTCGACTGAGACGAAATCCTTGCCCATCGCCCCATTGATGATTGGACGCGGAGGGTCGAAGCTGAGATTTTTTGCATTCAGGAGGTAGCGGGCATAATGATTATCCACACCAACAAGGACTAACTGGGCATCCCAGACAGAATCAGGTGCCTGTTGTATAGCCACTGCATGAGGTTCCACAACAGTCTTTGTAGCTAATTCTGGTAACCTTTCGGCTACCGCGTCTACTTTGAATTTCGTATCATGATCTCCGGGTCGGAAGAAAACACAGCGATTAAGATTCGAAGCCGCTACTTTGTCCGGATCCACCAAGATGATTTTACCCACACCTAGCAGCCCAAGGTTTTTGCACACTTCATTACCAACAGCACCTACCCCAACCATGAGTACAGTAGATTGTTGGATGGTTTCGAGATTATTTGCTCCTAGCCAGCGTCGGGTTCGATCGTGTTGATCGCGTTCGAAGAAGCTAAGTTCAATCGGTGTTGGCAGGTCCTTTGTCATGAAGGTCTGTCGCTCCCTGTTTTGGTTCATCAGCGATTGGTGCGACTTCGCCCAAGGGTACGGAGGGTTGGTAAGTACACCAGTCGACTTGTTCAAGTTGGAGACCAAGTTCACTGGGTCGGGGACGAAGCATATAGACTTTGAAAATGCAACTCAACGGGTCGATGAGGAAGAAAATGTTGCCCTCTGCACAGAAAGGCGTGTTGAAGAAGGTGCGTAAATCGGTAGAGGAAAACTGCGGGTCTCCACCGAATGGGTGTGAATGCCAAAGACCCACAACGCGAGGAGTATGTGGATTGGTGCCATATCGATCATGTAATGCAAGCCGGTACTCAAGAACGCCCTCTGGTGTAAACCTAGCATATGCCATGCTTGCTTCAACGCGACCAGTGGCCCAGTCAGTCACTCGGATGTAATTCTTTCCTTGCCAAGAACGTCGAAACCCAAGAATCACTCCTAACGCTTCACGAGGTGGTTGCTGAATTGCCTCTTGATGACAAAAATTGAATATTTCTTTACAAGTCCTATTGTAGATGTAGACGGGAAATACAATATTGGTTCCATTCTCGGATCCCGATGCATTTGTTTCGGGTTGCGTTTTCAGTGGGAGTGGCATATTTGGTTCACATCTTGGGGCAGAGTCCTCAATAGTTAAATGCTGGTGCTACACTCATATATTTTCAATCAAAGTTAAAGAGGGAATATTATATCTGATTCAAAAATAACTTCGCCGCTTCAAAGCAGAGTCTGGCGAGTTCTCTTTCTTTTTCTTTCTATTATAGTTGTTACATTATTTTGCATTCATCTTTTCATGATGGAGCTTGCAAGGCAGGCTGCTTTGCGTCTAGATGCTTTGATGTATACTTGGAATTTAATGAGTAGTGGCATATTAATCGAGTTAGGAACTTGGTTACTAATTATGTGGCTAGTGATGTTTATCATTTTCTTTGCTATTCATCCAGGGCATAGAAGCAGCCCATATCCCCCTTTACTGATAGAGGGCTTCGCTTTCGGCGGATTACTCACAAGTCTTTGGACAGGACGTGTCCAAATTTTTCTTCAATTCAACTATACAACAACACCACCCGCAGATATGTTACTTCAGGCAACTTTTGCCCTTCCTACGTACGAATTTATTTGTGTGGGATTAATGACGCTTATCGTGATCTTTACGATTTTCACCTGGTTTAGGGTGATAAAATTCAAATTAGTCACGTAGACTTATTCTCATTACAACCATAATAGACCCGTTGTAGAAATCGGCTAGAACCGTGAAAGAGTGGATGTTTCACCAAGTCTAGTAGACCAAGGATATCGTTCCATGATATTATCTAAGAGACGATGAAGTTTTGTAACTTCAGAAGTATTAGAGTAGACAAGAAAGACAACACACCCACCACGACTGCGTTTCATTTTCTGATAAATTGTCTTTGTTGTATTCACCGTATCACATATGATGAGTAGATCTGTATCAGGTAAATCCAGGTCACGTTCACCTACAGGAGAGAGGATGACAGCAGCAGGAGGTTTGGCTTGCCTGAACTCTGAGAGTACAGCTTGTTTATCCATCGTCCGCCCTGTAAGTTGAAAGGTTTGGACTCCTTGCTCTTTGAGGAGGCGTTCGATTTCGCTGACAACATTTAGGTATGAAGAGAGTATTACGGTTTTTCCTGCATTCAGAGCAAGATCTCGGGCTTTGATGGATTTTGGTGTAGTTTTGGGCCAGTCTTGCATCATTCGGTTGACATCGATTTGGGGTTTAATAGAAGGGTGATGGAGATAGCGTCGAAAGCTCTTTGCAGACATGCCGTAGAGGTATTTCCGAATCATCAGTAGTCCACTATATTTTTCTCCGAGTTCTTCGGGGATGGGTAGTTCGTGGAGCATCAGGTGAAGTAACCGGGTGTTTTCGGGAAGCATATTGACTGGTTCTTTTGTAGCTTCTCGAACGGTTTCATAGATTTCTTCTCGAGTAGACTGGATGAGGTCATCGAGGACAAGAGCCATGGCCCGAATAACAGGATTCTGAACTGGAGCTGCGTCAAGGATGGTGGGTTTGATATATTGCTTCAAGTCAGTGCCAACGAGTTCATCCATACTAATCAATTCAACATTAGTCAGAAAGGTTGCTAGGGTTTGGAGTTCATCTCGGATTTGAATCTGAGCGTTGTTGAAGATGACATGGTCATCGCGGAGGGTTCCGCTGAGCCCAATAATCCATCGGCCCTTGAAGAAGTCAAGGAGGAAACTCCACGGTTGTATGAGAACTCGATTATGACCAACGCGACGGAGGATGGTATCTACCTCGTTGATGAGGAGTCCTTCGAAGTGTTCAGGGGAGAGTTCACCTTTTCGGAGGATATTTGCTAGGACACGAGGGGTACAGAGGACGACGCGGGAGCCACGTAGGAGTTTCACTCGTTGGGGTCCACGTACAAATGGTGTAAGGACGCCTAACCCTTCAACGCCGCCGTATTCTTCTTCGAGGTATTGGGCGGTTTCTTGGAGTGAGGACGAGGAGTTGACGGTGATGACAAAGCGTGTGGTGGGAAAGAGTTCGGTGACAAGTTTGTAAGTGAGGACACGTTTTCCGAGGCCGCAATCTAATTCCACGAGGATGTTGCAGTCGCGGTTTTCTTTAATCCGTTTGAGAATATGTTCTTGATATTGTCGTGTGTCAAATCGTGGTGTGACGGAATCGCAACCTGGTGGGTTTGAGAGAGGTGGAGTGGGTGACATCTTCACTTTTCCTTTATCAACAAGCTAGATAAGTTGCTCAATTTCTGCAATTGAGTTAAGGATGTGATTGGCGAAGGGTTTCAAGTCCTCTGTGGTTCCAAATCCCGTTAGGACACCTATTGTCACGAAGCCGAGGTTTTGTGCGGCTTCGAGTTCTCCAGCAGAATCACCGATAATCCAGACATCTCCTTCAGATTTGACGTCTTGAAGGGCTAACTGGATGAGTCGGCGGCGGTGGGGAAGAAAGGGAAATAGCGGAATGCGTTCCTTTCCTTCTGCCTGAGCTAGATCTCCACGGGTGAATATTTTCTCGAAGCACTTGTAGAGGCCAAACCTGTGGATTTCTTGACGGGTTTGATCGATGGCTTGTCGTGAAGTGATTAATCGCA
>JAEOSA010000139.1 GCA_016840595.1 Candidatus Hermodarchaeota archaeon
GGTTCACCTCGAATTGCCTTCTCAAATAATTTTGGTGCAGTCCGTTCAGATTCACCCATGACAATGCAATCAAACCCAAATTCCTCTCGTAGCTTCGGGTTCTGTAGTTGCCAAGATCCTGCACCACCCAGAATCCTTGGGGTTCTATACTTCTTTAATGCAGAATCACGCATTAATCGGCGAAATTCTAATCCCGTTGCTGCAACGCTACCAAGCCCTGTAAGAGAGGTATACGTCAAGCTGACGTACGCCATTCCTAAGGGGTCCATACTGGAAATGCCCACAACTTTGGTCTTGGGTCCCATTACATGTTTGAGTTGGCTGGGATGAACGGTAATAATATCTTCTTCATCAAATCCGCTTTCCAAAAGCGTCGCTTCGATTTTTCGAAGCCCATACGGAGCAAAAGGTGCCGAATGGTCAGGCTTTGGTGGGTCTGGCTTATACATGCGTCTTAGCACGGTTTTTGGAAAAAGTCGTCCTGGGAAACCACCCGCAAATGCCATGAAAGGATCTGCATCCCACCCAGCCATCTCAGCAACAGAAGCTGTTAAGACAACTTGCTTTCCACCGTTTCGACCCATCATTGATTCCTCAAAGTCTCATTCTGTGGTGTCTTGTATAATCGTGTTCGTTCTTTCCTCTGTGCCACTGACATCTTGGCATGAAGAGGAGCTATTTAGGTGTTTGCCCCTAGTTGCTTCTCAAGTTCTTCAAGCATATAAGTTTGACCTGTTTTCTAGTCATCTATTATAAGGCGAATTATTGTGTCGCTGCAGTCATCGTGGTATCTTTGATTCGGACAAAGGGAATGAAGGTTGGTGTAGTGACTTCCCACCATCGAATCTGACGTGGTGATTTGCCTAAGGCTTCAATGTTGGCTGTCATGCGAAGTATGTTATCGGAGATGCGAAGTTTCTGTATTGATTGACCAATCTCGCCGTTTTCAATAATAAACATACCATCCCGAGGGATTGTTGAAAATACACCTTCAAGCCGATTAGTATATCGCAAATACCAATTCGAAGTAACATATATTGTAGGGCGGTTGGGTTCGAGTAATTCTTCGAATGACGCATCACCTGGTTCAAATACGAGATTCGAAGAAGACGGAACAAACATCTTTGATCCAATCCCAAAGCGTGCGATTGAGCAATTACCGGTGGTTTTCACTTGCATCATCTTGGCCGTCGAAGCATTATGGATAACGCCTTGAAGGGTTCCATTCTGAAAGATGGGTGACTTTTGCGTTGGAGTGCCTTCAACATCAAATGGCGCGCTGCCTAACCCATTCGGTTTCCGTCCATCATCCCATACGCTCAATGAATCAGGACCCAATTTTTTACCAATTTTATCTTTGAGCGGACTCATTCCCATCATCAATAACAATGGGTTCGCGGTTTGAGCCAAAGAACCTAAAATCGAGGCTGCGACGGTAGGATGCAAGACTAAATCGTAAACTCCAGCCTTCCCCTGTTTACCTCCAACCGCCTGTAAAGCGATTTCTCCGGACTCTTGACCAGCTTGAACTATGTCTTTTTCAGCGGTACTGATCCTCCGTCCAACTGCCAGACCCTGCCCTGAACTTTCAGGATCGACAAAACTCCTTAAGGTCATTCGATACGCTGATTCCGGATAGTCACCGCTAAATCCCTTTGTCGTTTCGACCAAATTGTAGGTTTCATTGAAAAAGAACGAACCAGCGGTACGTTTTGCTCCAGCCTCTTGCGCCGCGTTTAAGGCTGCTGTAACCACATCCGGTGCTTGGTTGGGAAAGTCACGAATCCGTCTATCATAAAGCTTGTCAACTTTTGTAGGTGGTTTCAGCTCTTCCTGTAAACCCGAATAGAGCGGTGTTGGCTGAAGACTTCGCACTAATTTCGCTAAACGACCTATTTCTCCATCAATCAACTTCGGAGTAGGACTGAAAATTTCAGTCGTGCCAACCTTACCATCTATGGCAACAAAAATATCGAATACTGTATAGTTCCATTGTTTGAAGATATCAATCTCCGAATTACTGATTCGAATCTGATGCTCTAATACGTCACGTGCCTGAACTACTGCGTCTCCCTTGGTAGAGGCGACCTTCAAGGCATGGTCAACTAAATCCTGTACTTCTTTCTGTTCCATCATGTTGAAACACCTCCAACTCGTATTGCACGGAGCCGCATCGCATCCGGACCCCCATGCCATACTGGTATCCCCTGACTAGGATCTGATTTCCCGCAAATTGCCTGTTCTGCAGTAAATCCTTTTGAACACGCATCCACTGCGTCGAATAATCCGCGGGAGGTCAATTCTAGCACGGGCCTTCGTACAAAATCGTCAGTAATTTCACCATCTCTGATGAGCCGGGCATATGATCCAACATATTTCGATTGATATCGGCGGTCGTCAATATTCCATTCTGTGAACGATTTCATGTATATTCCAAATTTGATATCTTCGACTAATTCCTCTTTTGAGTAATCTCCAGGCGCGATGTACGTATTAGCCATACGGGGGATGGGCTCACGATTATAGTTAGTTGCTCGTGAGGATCCATTGGATTTTACACCTGCTCGTCCTGCTGAGAGGCGATCGTGAAACATTTCATTGGCGACGCCCTCTTTAATCAGATACCGGGGTCGGGCTTTTACTCCCTCATCGTCATACAAATAGAATCCACCGCTTTTAGGGATGGTTGGGTCGTCAATTACGGTAACAGCTGGTGATCCGACCCGTGCGGTTCCAACGTCAATGTCCATCCAGAAGGATTCGCCGGCATTCATGCCTTCGCGTCCTTGTATGCGGTCTGCTTCGGAGGGGTGTCCGCAGTTTTCGTGGGAGATGATGCCGGCGACTTCCGGTCCTACGATAAAATCAACGGGTTTGTCAAAGGTCATCGCTTCAGCGTTATCTGCCACAATTTTGGCATCTTGGGCTTCTTCAACAAAACTTTGGATGAACTGTGGGTCAATGAACCATTCCCAGCCTCCAGTTGCACCACGACTAATCCATCGTTGTTCAATACCTTTGTCACCTTTCGCTGTGAACATTGAGAGATATCGTCCGAGACTATAATCAGATTCGACTTGGGTTCCCTCGTTGTTGGCGATGAGCTTCTTACTCGTCTCTAGTGCAAAGATAATAAGGCGGAAGGGTAGAGTGTCGTTTTTGAAGGTACTTGTGAGGGTTTTGTCAACTTCAAAAATACGGTTGAGTTTTGTCTCTGAAGGGATATCCGCAAACGGAATTTTCACAGGGACTTCCCACCGAGTTTGGATGGTGGGTTCTTCAGAGAGTACAAGTGGAATTTTTCGCTTTGAGGATTGAGCGAGACGGATAGCTGTTTTGACAGCTCCTTCAATCTCTTCTTTATTGAGTCTAGCCGTCGATACAAATCCAATACCACCATTTGCTAGAGCGCGGATTCCGATGCCTGCCGTTTTGGTTGTACCTGCAGAGATAATCTCACCGTTTCGAGTGGAATAGCCTTCTACTACCGATTGCACATATCGCAGTTCGATGTAGTCGGCTCCTTGGGCGTCACCGAATTGGACGCCATGCTGAACAAGGTCATGAAACGTCATAGAATCGAACAAACTGGAACGGTGTTGCCATAAAAAGCGAACTCATCCACAGAGTTTTTCATGAGGAACGCGCGGTTGCATTTTTCGCTGTTCACCGTTATTTTTCCCAGAAGAATTTGCCCTTTTCGTAGATGACAAAGTCACCTGCAAGGATTTTTCCTTCGTCTTTCATGGATTTGATGATGTCAACATGGACAGCACTTTCATTGGTGCCTTTACATTCAGGATAGGCCATCCCTAAGGCACAATGAATGGTGTCACCGATTTTTTCATCAAAGAGCATATTCAACGTATATCGTTTGATTCCGCGATTGGTTCCAATCGCCATTTCACCAAGGTACTTAACTCCTTCATCTACTTCTAGCAGAGCATCGAGTGCCTTTTGCCCACGTTCCGCTGAGTGTTTAACGACTTTTCCGTCCTTGAATTCGAGACGAACACCTTGGATTTCAGTTCCAGCAAAGAGAAAAGGAACATCAAAGTAAATTTGACCTTCGACGGACTTTTCAACTGGGCTGATGAAGACTTCTCCACTTGGCATGTTATTTGTGCCTTCGGCAGCAACCCAAAGCCGATCTTTTGTAGAGGCTTTCAAATCTGTCTCTTTCCCAATGAATCGGATTGTATCACTTGCTTGAAGTTTGTCGCGAAGTTTTCGCATTAACTTAGCTTCCTTCTCCCAGTCTAACAAAACCGCTCCATAAACAAAGTCTTGGTACTCACTCAGACTCATTTTTCCTTCCTGAGCAAGTGCCTGATTAGGATGAATTGTTCCGCACCAGCGTTTCTTAAGAACCTCATCTGAAATCGGCTTCGTCGTTTGGGAACGACGCATCAATCGTTTGGGATCGACACCTGCTAGAGCCCGAGTGTTCGAAGGTGAACTAAGGCTAATGAGTACATCGGAGGCCTTAATGGCTTCCATTTGAGGTTTGGGAAACAGGTCCAATGCCTCATCGCTAGCTGTATCCATATAACCGCGGGAGAGTTCTGAAGAACCCATCAGCGTTAAAGTAGATGCACCCTTTTCAGCAATTTTCTTGACAATTTCCACAGCCAAATCGTGGGCGTCAATATCAGCAAACAGAATAACCATATCACCTGCTTTGACTTTCGTTGAGTAATCAACTAAAATCTGAGCATGTTCAACAATTCGTGGATCAACCATACAGGATAACCTCAACTAGTATTTTTCTTAAGGAAGAAGTGTTTTCTTTTATGGGTTTGGATTCAGGTTAAATAAGCCCCACTATTCTCGCGTGAGTTATGATTTTCATATCTTTGCGGTCCGGAAGGCTTTTGAATAACAACTTTTCAATTCAAGTCACTTCAGGGTAGCAGTATGGAATTCATGCGTGTGATTTGAACGCGTGATTTGAACGCCTTATTTGCGTTATGGATATTGTGAAGATTATGAAAAACAGTAAGGACTCATAGAGATAACTGATAAAAATTCAAACCGTTAGATGTGTTTAATTCTGGAACACTATGAAAGACAACCAGCCATAACACTTTTGAAAAGAAAAAACGCAACCCACAACCTGAAGACTTGAGAACAGAGTTCAACCTTGTTAAAAAAATCAAAGAGTGAATTATCGTGACAGTGGCAATAATTGGTATTGGGTGCACATCATTTAACTCCGTAACAGCCGACGTTTCGTTTAAGGAGCAGATGTTTGAAGCTGCCGTCAAAGCTTATGCGGATGCAGGCGTCAACGCCCGCAAAGACATCGGCAGCTTTCTCACGGCAGCAGAGGACTACTGGGAAGGTTACTCTATCTTTGATGAGTTCGTTCCCGACCAACTCGGTGCTGTCCTTCGTTCTGTGTGTACGATTGGAGGTGACGGTCTGCTTGCCATAAGTAATGGTGCGATGCAGATTGAAACCGGATTATTTGATGTGGTGGCAGTCGAGGCTCATAGTAAAGCCTCGGATATGCTCACCTTTGATGGTATTTTGTCCCATGCA
>JAEOSA010000140.1 GCA_016840595.1 Candidatus Hermodarchaeota archaeon
GGACGGATGGGTGAAATCCTTGGTAATGCGTGTGTCATAGTAGACGCAGTCACAGTAAGAGTCGCCTGCGACGAGGGTGTGTTCCATGGTGAGTTTGAAGTGCTTGTTGAACCCGCGAACACCTTCATAATCTCCATAACAACAAGTTAGAAACTTGAGTTCCTCATCAGGGATGTCTGCTAGCAGTGCATGATGGAGGCAGGTGTCTCTTCGCATAATCAGTTTACCATCCTTGACCTCGCCTACATTACCTACAACTCCCCATTCTCCCATTTTAAGCAATATTTCTCTAAGTTCTTCTAGAGTTTGGAACCGGTCGTCCAAGTCATCTATCCTGTTTCGCTGATAGTCTTTGATATGGTGTTTGAAAAGCTGAATGGCCTTTTCTCGTGGGAGGGTATCGGTCAAGACCTGGAGGTTAGTGTATACAGGAATGTACCTAGCACGCATGAAGGTTCGCAGGATAATTTTTACTTTCGCGGTTTTCCACTTCGTCTCTTTAGCTAATTGCAGGAGTTGGAAGTTGTAATTGATAAAGAGTCTAGCTAGCTGAGAATGCTCTCCGAGGCGGGTCAACTTGGTAATGAGGGGGGAAACATCAGAATCTTTTAATGCCAGATAATCACTTTTTACGAGCTGTTGGTATCGTACATCTAAGTTTGCTAGATATTCAACCAGTATGTCTGGCTGCTGAGCTTTTACTACTCCCAATAGATGGTCGAACCTTCCTAGACGGAGTACCGCAAATTCTAGCGGTTGATACTCCTCTATTTTTTCGTCCATGATCTCTGGGCGACATTCTCCGATATGGGTGAATTTCATCTTCAACCATCTTCATCGATTCTTAATTTTCTCATAGGATGAGAAAATTAGCAAGAATGAGACCATTCATCTGGAGAGTCTAATAAGTCTTCAGAAAGGGGCGAAATTTGAGCTGAAGAAGCTGATTAGTACGAACTGTTCAATTCCTTAGAATAATATAGAGCTTATTCTGATAATAGCACATCATCTTTTGGTGAAGGTCAATAGACCATGTTTGCTCCTGCAAAATCTCAACGTAGAATGAAACTAGTAGCCACCTTGTGTCTTCTAACTATTTTGGCTGCGGGAATCTTAATTCCAATTGGTGCTACCATATTAAATGAGCCTGAGTCTATTTTCCAGTATCACCAGAAGCGAAATGAAATAGACCTACAAAAACAATCTAAACACTGTGATATTCTAAAACAACTTCAGTGGGAACAACAAAATCACACATTTCAACCTTCACAGGAAAAACAAGACCAGTCTCAGATAAGGAAATACCAAGACGTAGGCTATCAACGAAGTTTCTGGACATATGATTTCACTACTTCATTTTTCTATGAAATAAATTCAACATTGCTCGCCATTGGTGAGTACAGCCTCGTTTTCATGGAAGATAGTTGCATAACTGAACTAGGAGAAATCGCTGCAATCGAGAAGACGGAGACCATACGCGATGAATTTGATAGCACGATCTATCCTAGAGTCACAGACCTTGCAGGACATCCCAATGGAACACTAGGGGATATTGATGGTGATCCTCGAATCATTATCTTGCTTTCTAGTAATCGCCATTATTACTATTCAGAACGAAACGAGCTGCCATTTGATTATTCAAATCTGTGTGAGATGATTTACCTCCATTACAGGATTCCAGTGGTAAATGTCATTGCACACGAATTTCATCATCTAATCTGGTTTAACAATGAATGGGATGAACACCATTTCATCATAGAGGCTTTAGCCCAATATGCCATGTATCATGCTGGCTATCTGGAATCCAATAATAATCTCGCTCCCCAGGTACCTTTCTATCTTCCTCATCCAGAGGACTCCCTTCTATATTGGAATATGTACAATGAAGGGGGAATGAATGCAGTCATTGATTACGGAGGTGGGTATTTGTTTGCCTTCTATATGGCTGAACAATATGGTGTTGAAATCCTCCGAAACCTGATAATGGAGCCTACAGATGGGCCACACGGGATTGAGACTGTTTTGCAAAGATCCGGCTATGATATCACATTCAATGAACTCTATTTGAATTGGATCACGACTTTAACGATTGATGAGCTAGGATTCAGCAACAACCTCTATGGCTTTGAGAATCTGGATGCTCGAATTACCAGCTTCTATCCTGTCGGTGTGTTACCCCTTCGGAATCATACAATTTCACTCCGGTACTATGGTTTTCACATCCATAAACTCCAAGCCCCACCTGATGGTTTTACAGTCCAAATCAACAAATCTTCAAATCACACAATTGGAGTCTCCATCGTTGCACACGATTCATATGGCTGGCACATCTACCAAAACCTACATGATGAGGAGGACACCATAATTACAGATAATTTCATTGGCAATCGGCCAGATGTAGCGTATATCATTGCCAGCTTCATGTCGAATCACACGCCAATAACAACCAACACTATTGGACTTGGACCTGTAACGGAGATCGACATTTCTATAATCCCAACACACATAGAATGGGAAGGACCGGGGGATGTAATCATTCCTCTTTTAGCATTCTGTGGAGTCTGCCTTCTTATTGTCTTGGTGATTAGGATAAGGAAAAGGAAGCATTTTGAAGTAAAACATTTGCTAAACCCGGTTTAAGTCAGAAGCAGATGACATAGTATGGTATTATTTAACTCACTATCCCAAGCCTTACTGAACTTTCTATCTAAAGAGATATGGAATTTTGAAAATTGTCTCGTAAATCATACAAACCTTAAACTGCTAAATTTTTATATCACCGTATTTTTCTGCCGCACACTTTAGCAAGTTCTCTAGCCCAATTTCGAATCTCATTCCAATCACGTAAATCGTAAACGCCAGGCTCAACTTCTTTAAATCCGGTATTTTGAAGTCGCTCCTTAAAGGCTACTTCCATACCTTTTCGCGTGATGAAACCCATCTTGTTGTAGTTCAAGATGCCACCAAACAAACTCATCATTATAGGCTTGAGATGATACTTTGATACTTTGTCCTCCAAGGCAATTTTACGTGTCTTGGAAATTTCCTCTGTGTTCCCTTCTCTTACAGCAATTGGGTTCACAGAGGACACAAAGAGTGCCAGCTTCTTGTGTTCTAATTCTTTATGGAATCTCTTTAGAAAATCCTCTGCATGGCTATTCCATCTACAATTTGCCAGGCTACTCCCAACGATGACCAAATCATACTCGGAGATATCTTTGACTTTTTCCTTCTGCGCATTGACAATATTTATGTCGAAATCCTTCTCTCGAAGTATTTTTGCAATCTCTTCAGAAGTTCCTTTAGTCGCACCAAAAGTGGTGCCATAAACAATCAACCCACGCTGCCTTTCCATTTTACAGAATCCTCCCTTATCTCAGATTGTGCTTTTTATTATGTATTCCTGAATTTTCTAATATTATGCTTTTGTTCTTAATGATAAATGAGATTAATGTCTTAGGGAATGACTGTTGAACCTAGATCGAAGATAGTTATCGGAAAGAGGCTAGCCATAAAGTGGCCGGTATTATTTTCACTGAAATGGTTCCCTGTTTATTATTTCTAGTTGGAGTTGCTATCTAAATGATTGAAGAACAACCAACCCTCTGTATGGTAATGCAAAAAAGTGTTAGTGAATACAAAGTAATTGAGGAATTGAATTATGCCAATTGTTCACGTCCATCTATGGAAAGGGTTCTCGGAAGAAAAGATCAATGAGATAATTGAAGGAGTCACGAATGTTTTTATAAAAATCGGTATCCCCTCACGTGCAGTAGAAGTAATTATTCATGAAATTCCTAAAACACATTGGGGAGTTGATGGTAAACCCGCAACGCAATCGTTGAAGGATTGGCAACCACCTGAATAACTCTTCAACTACTCATCGTATTTCTCTGATTCATTACACCCTTCACAACGTGGTGATATTTCCTAAACAAATTAGCTTGTGTTCAACTAATGAAGATCCGATATGCTATTACTCACAAACTCAATCCTTCCTAAATTTTCTTCAGACCACATTTATCTGCGTTCCAGCAGCCATAGCCCGCTAAGTGTCCCCTAAAATGATGAGAATCAACAAAAGTTAGGTGTTCTAATCCGTAGGATATTATGCCACCGAGTCCTATTACAAAATAATCCTAGTTTGAACTGGATGTACGTGAAATGGAAAGACGAACAAAACTATTGGTTGTGATAGTTTCTATCTTAATTGTGACCACAAGCCTTGTTGCAGCTGGAGCCTATATTTATGTCAACCAGCCTGATATAGTTTTGACTGGCAGTTTATACTTTAACGACTCAGGTGAACACCATGGTGGCTGGGAAGCTACTTGTCAATGGAATATCACCCTCGCAGTGAAAGCGGGTTCCGGAATACTAGTTGTCACACCAGAACCAGATTTTATGAATGGTGAAATTCTACTCAAATGGAGTTATCACATCGGTGGATTCCAGATCACTGCGGAGCAAATCGTCATGACCATTGACGGACATCCAGTCGTCTTAGAATTTGTAGAAAATGATACAATATGGGATACATATCATAACCATTACATCCGTGCCAAACCTGATCTCTCACCAACCATTTTTCCAGGGTTAATGAGTTCCTATTATGTCGAGTTACGTCTAGCAGATCCCCTTATAGAAACTGAAGAAGCTGTAATGTGACACTCGCGTTCAACAAAGTCGTTCACCAAATAGGATACTACTATTCTGTCGCTTGACTTTTTTCTTGTACAAATAGACTCCTATGGCCACACCAATGATGCATGAAGTAGATACGACTACAATTACTACGGGAAGAACCGGATTGGAAGGAGAAGAGTAGAAACTCTCATCTATCCTGACAGATTTTATTAAGAGATTTCCCTCTACACCGGTCATGTAGCTTATATCCAACAGCTTGAATGACCACCATTGAGCTAATTCAGCTAATAGATCAATTTTCTTTTGTTGCTGATAGTTTTCTCCATAATTAAGATAGAGAGCAAGATTCACTGGATCAAAGATGTTGCTATAGAGCGTATGACACATACCCTCCAAATGGACAGCGTAAAGAAGGTCTGCGCACGCTTGAACGGTGAGATCGTCTTCAGTTTCAATTTGGCTTAACATTTGTTCTGCGGTTTGATAGCGATAACAAGGGTAATCATATGCATTACTTGAGTCATTAAGATTGAAATTTGTGGAGATGAGGAAATTTCCAATTTTCCTAGTGAATGCCCATCTATTCGTGGACGGATCAGCACTCAATACTACTGCGTCTCCTGAAGCATCAGCATAATGGAGTTGTCCCCCCATTGAAGTATTCCACTTGTAGGTCTTGTACCATTCTATGACCTCTTCTACATTCCTACAGTCCCATAATGTTGGATGGATATAGCATGTGTTATTTGTCCAAAATTCTAAACCATTCGGATTATCATACAGGTCTACGCCGGGGAGCCCATTAATATCAAATATGAGGCCGTGTTCATTCATTCCCCCGCAAGGATTGAAATACAGTTCATCGTTCCCTTCTACAGTA
>JAEOSA010000141.1 GCA_016840595.1 Candidatus Hermodarchaeota archaeon
CATGATTTTTTACTCCTTCATGAGGTTATCAATAATGTCACGGTAATATGAGTGAACGTTAGGACTCACCCGTGCATCCAATGCCTTAAATTCTTTGGCTAATTTATTCAATTCTTTCTTGGACAACATGTCTGAAGCCGCAGGAAATAGTTCTGCATCTTCCAGCTTGATATGTGGGTCAATTAGTTCAAGATACCCGTCTAGACAGCGAATTACTCGTTCTCGGGCTGCACGGTCACCGGTAAACATGGGGCGTGCCCATCGTCGTAAGTCGGAAATGTAACCAAGCAGATACATGTGTTCTTCAACGAGCTTATCGATAGTAGTATTATACTCCGAAGATACTGACTGTTCAATAATGGCAGGAAACAGTAGCTGTTCTTCTTTACCATGGTGAACGATGTCAGCATATGTGCTCCAAAAATCAACGAGCTTCCAATACCGACGGGGGCGGATTGGGCCACCGGCATTGATCTCATTACGAAAAGCTTCGGTCACTGAAACCGCTTTCGCAATAAGTCGGTGCTCCTTAAGTAAATGTTCAAGGGGTTGCATCGAATCACTCCTAACGAACGATTATGATGTCCTCTAGACAATCCTCTCGGTTAAAAAAACCTCTGATTTACGGATTCATGTTAAAGCGTAAGTTTAGTTGGTTCAAATAGTTCGGGTATCACTACTCGGATTCCTGGCACAGCATCTTCAGCCAGTTCTCTGTATTTGTTCATTTGACGCGCATTTCCATGCATTGGCACAACGACTTTTGCCTTTAAATCTAGAGTGAATTCAAGGGCTGTTTCAGGAGTGCAGGAGGGTGAAGGTGTACCGGTCGGAAGAAATGCCAGATTCGCTGGGTGGTTCTTCACGGGCACATAACCAGAGTCTCCTGCATGGAAGACACTGAACTTATCGTGCGCCACGTGAAATAGGGTGATAGGTCGGGGATGTACACCCACAAAAGATGTCACTTTAACATCATTCAGGGTGGTGACAGATTTGGGGTTAGCAAAGGTTAGATGTGATGATGGAATTTTCTTGATAAGATCTTCTGCAACCTGGGGCTCAGCAATAATATGGGCAGAAGTTTTGTTGTGAATTCTTTCCACGTTAGGCGCATGGTAGTGATCCCAGTGAGTGTGCGTTAACAACAGAAGGTCAAGTCTAGGGATATTCTCAACTTCTTCTTTCCTCAAAGTTTTTCCCAAATCGAAGGCTAGCGACAACTTTGAAGTCCGTAAAAGAATTCCTGCATACCCAATATACAAGAAAGCGCTGTCTAAACCTTCTAAGGGTAGTTCAAAAAATGCTTGGAGTGCTTCTATTGATGATTTGTCTTCGACCATGACAGAGGCCTCTCTTGATAGAGAACATCTGAAGGTTACATAACTAATTTTTCATAGCCGTCACCTTGTCAACCAAGATGAATTTCACCGTTCCATAAATAATAAGAAATGAATCTGTACAGAGTCTGTTTTCTTCAGATTGGGTTGTGAGATTATGCGTCAACTTCGTCCTCGCTATATTGTCTTTCTCATTGGCGTACTCATGATAGTCAGTGGAATTGGCATGGCTTATGGGACTCAAACCAACTTGGGAACTGTTCAAACAACGCAATTTTACCTCATTACCGGTGAAGGTGTCCCCATCCATAGCACCTTACAAGTTCCCAATTCTGCCACGCCTGCCACCCCATTACCTGGCGTGATTGTCATCCATGGAGTCATGGGAACCAAAGAATGGATTATGGGCTTTGGTATTGAATTGGCACGACGTGGTTTCGTCGTTCTGACCATCGATGCAGTTGGTCATGGTAATTCAGGTCCTAGCCTTGGTTCAGGAACAGATCGTGGCGGCATCGTCGCACTCGAATTCTTAGACAGTCTCCCGTATGTGAGCACTATCGGCATGGTAGGACACAGTATGGGTTCAGGAGTTGCCTCTCAAGCCATTAATGCTTCTTCCGTCCAAGTTGACAGTTTTGTGATAGTTGGAGGCGGAGGCTTGGTAAATTCCACTTATCCCAATAATGTGCTTATCGTTACGGGCTTGTATGATGAATTATTTAACATTCCAGGACTGTTAGATGCCTTGGCCACTCCATTCAATACAACAGCTCCGGTAATTCCCGGACAGCTTTACGGTAGTTTTGCCACAGGAACAGCACGAAAAGTCGTTATTCCCACAACAAATCATTTGTTTGAAATCATAGATCCCTCTAGCATCAGTGAATCTGTCGACTGGCTCATGAACAGTCTCAAAGGATCTCCCGACGCATATTGGATTCCTATCCAAAACCAAATCTATCCTATATGGATTCTTGGAGGATTACTTGCCTGCATTGGTGCAATACTTTCTGTATTAGCTCTTTTTACGATTCTCATTAGTTTCGGACCCTTTCGGCAAATCCAACAATCTCCAAACTCCCAATATTTCGCTAGTACACCTGTATATCTGGGGCTAGGTCTGCTCTATGGAGTCAGTGGTCTTGTCACACTATTTGCCCTATTAATGGTTAATATCCCCATTTATTTCACTCAAGGGTTGGGGTTATCTGTAGCTTTAGGACTCTTGGCCGGAGGACTTGTTACCCTCTTAATCCTCCTTGGAATCAGATTCTATCAAAACAAAAAATCCAAGAATTCTCCCACTTGGAACGACTATGGTGGATTCAATGGCAAACCCAACCACCTAGTGAAAACAATCGGACTCGGATTTCTACTAGGCTTCATCGGCATAGCTTGGCTATACCTCTGGGTGCTTCCCGTTGATCTACTTCTCGCCCTTGACTTCCGAGCATTTCTCCCCTTTCTCAAAGCCATCTCACCTGGACGCGCGGTCTATATCCCTGTCTACTTCTTACTGCTTCTGCCCTTCGTCTTAATCGAAGCATTGTGGCTCATGGGGTTGTTAAGAACTGCGCCAAAGGATAGATGGTGTACAACGCAAACCGTTTGGACTGTCAAGGCCATCTTCATCAAAATCCTACTCTACGCATCAATCATAATCCTCCAAACCCTCGGAAGCATTGCGATTGGTGGTTCGCTCATCTCTGGGTCCATCGGATTCCAGCTTATCTACCTCTACATGTTCATCCCATTTTTCGCAGTGTCCACCACAGTAATCGCTTGGTCTTACCGGATTAGCAACCGTTTCTACATTGCTGTTGTCTTCAATGCATTCCTCTTCGCTTGGCTCATGGCATCAATTCTCCCCATCTACATCTAATCCCACTGGTTACAGGGATTCTAGCGCAAGGTTAAAGCAGAAGGATGTCCCTCATTCACAGTGAAGACTTGGAGATCCAGAAATGCCCAAAGATTGCTTCTGGTTACTAGATGCAGCCTACGACGCTGAGAATGGACATGTGCAGCTCACCTATCTCCAAACCCCTGCCCAGAAGCTTGACACAGTCCAAGCTGACTTTACTCCTTATTTCTATGCTCTTCCATCAAGTCTAGGTGAGCCTGTTAAGCGAAAAGAATTGATGCAAAACGAGTTCATCGAAGTAGCTCGTATCCCACCAACTTCTCGTGTGCAGACAGAACGCGAATGGGAACGCGACTTGAATCCTGAATTGAGTTTCATCTATGATCAAAACCTCCGATTTGGAAGCCCCCACAAACAAACAGGGCAGGGACTTCAACTTGATGCGCCAATTCCACCAGACCAACTCCAAGAATTCAACACTCGATTTGCACAAATCGCGAAGGAAGACCCACTGAAATTTGACTTTCTCAAAGAGTTCTTTAGATACGCAATCCAACCCGTTCCCGACCTCCCGCGGGACCTTCTCGACATCGATGAGAAATTCGATGAGTCACGAATCCTGTGGGGCGTCATGTTAGCTCGCATCGCCAACATTCATTTCTCCCGTGCTCTCAAAAGCCGGCGTGTCTCAGACTGGATCCGCTCCATGCTCCATACCACCTATCGCCATCTCGACGTTCTCATCCCCAACCCAGAAGAACTCACCCTGGGTCATACTCCGCATCGCGTTGAAGGTGCTCTAACTATTGCACCCAAACCTGGGACCTACTATAACATGACCGTCGTCGATTTCGAATCCCTATATCCCAGCCTCATCGACCGATACAATCTCAGCTACGAAACCATGGATTGCCAACACGACGAATGCAAAACAAATAGCGTTCCAGACGAGCCTCATTACATTTGCACCAAACGCCGAGGGATTTTCAGTGCACTTATCGGGGCACTGAAAGACCTACGCATTCACTGGTTCAAACCCCTAAGCCGACAAAAGGACCTACCCAAAGCAGAAAGGGATCGCGCGACAACCATCTCGGATCTTCTCAAACTCCTTCTCGTGAGTAGCGGAGGTGTCACAATACGCATCCGTGGCCTTGCCTCACCTCCTCTAGCCGAATCCATGATGGCTTATGGACGCTGGGCCCTACGATCCAGCTGGGATTTTGCTATTGAACATGACATGCGTCCCATTTACGGAGATACCGACTCGCTCTTCTTAGACCATCCAACTAGCAAACAAGTGAAATGGCTCATCGCAAAGGTGAAAGACGAACTCAACCTTCGCTTAGCCGTGGATGTGGTATACCCGCTGTGTGTATTTAGCTCAGCAAAGAAAGCCTACTTTGGAATACTGCCTGATGGAACACCCGACCCTAAAGGCATCACCCTAGGAAAATCGAACACGCCACCACGGTTCCGTCAAATCTTCTTAGAAGTCGCAAAGCCACTCGCCGGTGTGGATTCTCTGAAAAAACTAGCCAAAGCTAGACCTCAAATCGTAGAAATCCTCCAACACCAAATCGTCGCTCTCCGTCGTGGGGAATTTACCGTTGAAGACATGGAGTATAAGGTGAAAGTCTGGAAAGCTGAAAAAGACCTCAAAAAAGGAAGCGGGCTAGCCCAACCCTACCAAGCCATGCAGCAACTCACCGATAAGGGAATCAAGGTGAAAAAACGCGAAGAAATTGGCTTTGTCAAAGTCAAGCCCTTCCGTTATGGTTCTCGCACCTTTAGCGTTAAGCCCACACACATGGCCACTCGTCATGAAATTGATGTACCTGATTACATTCGCAAACTCGAAATGGCGTTCGAACAGGTCCTCGCTCCCCTTCAAATCAAATTCCCTAAGAAACTATCTCGCGGACTCGATACGTTTCTTTCAAAGACTCAGCACGAACCTTTCTCTAATGCTACCGGTGAATTAGACTTGTCAAGCCTTAGGGATTCAAAAGAGCGGCAGAAACGACTGCAAGAGTATGCTGAGAATAATGATTTTGATAATGATAATTAATTAAAACAGGTTTCTAGTCATTACGTTTAAACTAGTTTATACGGAAATAAAGTAAACTTTTATATACAAACACCCCGTAAACGAAAAGTATGGTGGAGATTCGTTTTCTTGGCACCGTCGAAACGGTCCTAAAAAATCGGCGACAACTCTTCGCCAACATCCATGACAAACGCAACCTGACGCACTATTTCATCGATTTTCAGATCGCCATCTTTCTCTTCTCCTTTATTTACGGCGCCTCCATG
>JAEOSA010000142.1 GCA_016840595.1 Candidatus Hermodarchaeota archaeon
TATATGGATGATGTGCCGTACTCTCTGTATCTGCGTTTTGGTAGAAAAGAAACATCAGAGCAAATCCAACTTGTTGCGGTCCATCAAGACCAAAATATGGATCTGAGAGAAGAGGGAAGGGATGGTCTCCCGTGTTTTGAATGATGGTTTGTCCTTTCCCTGCGCCCTTGAAAGTACCATCGAAATTCACAGCAACGATTTCCTTGTTCAGATAGAAGGTACCCGGACCTAACTTTACTGTACTCCCTCTATGTTCAACAGCATTGTCAAAAGCGGTCTGAATCTGGAGTGTATCGGTGACGCCCGATGTATCTCCAGATTCGGTTACAAAATACGTTCGGTGTCCTCGCCAAGCCGTACTAGTTCCAATGGAGACGCTGGCTAGAGCTAATAGAAAACACAGCCCAATCGCTATTGTAATCACTTTACGCGTTTTTAATCTCATTAGTATTCCCTCCAACTGGTCGCCCCTCCAATTATGGGGAGGCGCCGTTGTTGCGTCCTGTTTAGGTCCAGAACCATCATTTAAAAGCCTGTGAACTATGAGGATTGAAAAATGAAGTAAAAATTCGCTAGTTTTGAGATATTATTATTCAGCTGGTTGATAATCTGAACCGAGAAGGAGTTCTGAAACCCAAAAAATACCGATCAGAAGCCATGTTCATTTTTTCCACTATAAAATTCCGCTTCGTGATTTGATACCTGTTGTCCTAAATGTTTCCCTAATTGAATGTAACCAGGTCCGACAAAGTATTTTTGAGGTCTGAATATCTCTGAACGAACTTGCTTAGCAAATGGAACTCCTTTCGTGATTTTTACTATGTCTGAAATCGTTCGAATAGTCTCTGCAGTGCAAAAATGCATGATAGTCGGCTTGTTAGCAAATAGCCAGGCATTCCAATACGCATCTGGGAATTTCTCATAGACCCACTTAACAGCATCATATGGTTCAATTTTTGTTTCGTCATAATCGATGATAAGCCAAAACGGAATAGAATCCATCATGCTCGGTCGCATGTGAACCATGAAGTATAAACCCCCTCCAGTTTGTAGTTCACGGAGAATTTGACCGACTCGTCGTGCGGAGTAGTTAGTCTGCTTTGCGATATCTCTTGCGGAAATCCGTGCATTTTGCCATAACAACTGGAGGATTTTAAGTTGTGGCTCAGTGAAGGTCACTTTTTGCCCGCGATAAATGTATAGTTGACTGGGTGGTACTGGTGAGGGCCCCACAGGTCGTACCAATTGGATATCCACTTCTTTAACACAACTAATCTTCCGGTAAAATCGTCCCAATTCAAAGAGCCCAGTTGGACCAACAACGTTTCCACCCGATGCAAATTTATGCAGACCAACCCGAACAGCCCCAAATACTGACGGATGTGAGCCCAGTTGAGTGATAAATTGCTCATCATGTTCAGTCCCATCAGTGGTCAGGTCAGCATGGGAAATCTCAGCATCACGCATGGCTAAGGATAACTGCACATAGGGTCGACTAATGACCCTATTCTCCCATAATTTTGTGACACGTTTTTTGACACTTGTTGCAGTTAGCCCCGTTTTCTTTGCCATCTGTCGATACGTGATACGGCAATTGCCCATTAACTCTTGTATGATCTTTTTACTAATTGGATCCACTAGAAACACCGAGAAGCCCAATTTTGGGTTACTACTACTCTAATCGATAAATATCCATCGTGTTGTTTCTATATGATTTATACTCGAACGATGAGTTAGATGATAATGAGAAAGTAGGGTAGCAATGTTCAAGGTTTTTTGATTATTTTTCGCGTAATAGGATAATTGGAATCAATGTTAATTCTAAAATTAACGCTAGAAAAATGAACCCAAGGATAAGAGCGCCTGTTAATTCAACCAAATACCCTACCATTAATGGTCCGATAAACCCACCACTTGCCCCAAAAGTCGTTAATAATCCAGTGGCAGTGCCCATGTACTTTGCGCCAATAGTTGGAAAATCCATGAGTATTACGAGGAGAAGCGGCCATACTCCAGCATAACTAAATCCAAACAGGATTAACACGACGATTAATGGCAATCCAAAAGCCCATATCACGAAATACACCCAAAGACCTTGAATCAGAAGTAGTATGAAGAGCAGTATCTTTCTCGAACCGGTTTTTCCGATTCTAGGAATAATAATGCTGCCAAAAATCCCGAACCAAAGTGGTATCGACGCCATAATTCCAGCTGCAGCGGGTGTCATACCCTTCGTTTCAAGTAATGTAGGAAGCCACCCATTGAAGCCAAAGTTTGCAATTGAAAACAGAAAGGCGACAAATCCTATTAACCAAATGTATTTTTCTTTCACCAGTGTTGATGTGCTCTCTTTCAAAGCACTTAACAAAGGTTCTTCGATTTGAGTCTGGGATAGTTCTTTACTGAATATTAGCCAGAGAGCAGCGAATAGAAACCCGAGAAGCCCGTAAAGTAAAAATGCATTTCGCCAAGTTCCTAACAGTGGCACCACAAGGGCGTTAGTAATTATCAGAACAATACCACTTCCAATAGCAAATCCAGCTACGTAGATTCCCGAAGCAGCAGCCCGTTCGTTACCAAAAAACCACAAAGCAATAGTTTTTGCCAAGCCAACAATGATTAAGGTATTTCCAATTCCAAAGATTGACACAAAGAGGATCATAGTTTCAAAATTAATCGCGAAGGTCCGTAAAAACGCCGATAACGCAATGAAGACAAATCCTGTGAAAGTTGCTAGCTTAAGATTAATTCGATCGAATAGGAGACCCACGGGAACCGCCAATGGAACCACCATCAACGTCCCAATCCCGAGAATGACACCCATTTGAATTGGTGTTAAACCTAAATCCGTTGCAATCTGAGTAACCAAGGGAGGCAGCGAGGACCCAACCATGCCCGCGCTAAAATAACCAAGCCACGCAAGACTAAGAATTACCCACCGATAAGGCTCCGCATTGCTTTCATCTTTACTCATCTGCAATTGAAACCACTCCGCAACTACAGGAATCGATTTCCTATATTAAATAATAGACTTAGCCGATGGGGGTTTCCGATTTAAAAAAGCATGCTCATCAAATTCTGAATAACGAAAACGAAAAAGTGGAGCCTCGGACGGGGATTGAACCCGCGACCAGCAGCTGTCTCGTCCATTTAATCAATGGAGTACAAGGCTGTCACTCTACCACTGAGCTACCGAGGCACACTAGTTCAGGTGAGGAAATACTCCTTTTTGACTGTTGCGGCATAACAAGTAGTAACAGTATTAGTGGGGGAAGGATTTTTCAATCCCTCCTCTTACCACTATCAGGCATTGGGCCGGTAGTCTAGTTCGGTATGATGCGAGGTTTGGGACCTCGTGGTCCCGAGTTCAAATCTCGGCCGGCCCACCACTTTTGTTCATCCAAGTTTTCACAACACTTTTATAGCGGGGGCTATTGGTGCTGTGTGGCGCGGTCATAGAAGCTGGGTCACACCCGGTCTCGTCAGATCCCGGAAGTTAAGCCGGTTTCGTCGCCGTGAGTACTGATATCCGAGAGGCGTCGGGAAAATGGTGAACTGCGCCACTTCTTTTCCTTTAATCTAGTGTGTGAGTTCGTGTAACGGTAAGCAAAGGTTTTTATGGCACGTTGAAACCGTTCCGGCAGCAGGCTTAATTCCCGTGACCGATTATGATGCAGTTAACGGATTTTAATTGGATTTTCCAAATAGCGTTTCTGGTCATATTCATGTTCATCTATCTGTATGGCCAGCGGTTACAGACGTATATTTGGACGCGCCAAGCAGAGGCAGGAGTCCGCCAAATTGAAGCGCTGTCCACGCAGGGAAAGCAGATTGCCATGCGAGCCTTCAAAGATCTTAAGGTAAAAGAACAGGATATCAAATCAACCCTCGAAGATTTCATGGAATTCTTCGTCATTGAACCGGTGAGTATCGATCCTGCTGGTGTCTTAGGGCGGTTGGAACACCTTTTGGACGTGCGGACTGACCGGTACGAAAAATACATCCAAAGAATTGCTCCTGATGCATCACCGGAAAAACAAGCCAATGCAGAAAATGTGTTAGCGGGCACTATGGCATTATATTATGTTTTCCGAGTAGTTCGACATTTCCTCATTATGGGAAAGAAAACTAAAAGCATCTACTGGGTCATGCAGCTCCAAATGCAACTGCCAATGATTATTCAAATGGCTAAAGCCTATTTTGAAGCCGTCCGTGCTTTCGCGGATGGCAAGCCGATTGGTGATGGAATGGGACCATTAGCTGTTGCCCATTTTGCTCGGGAAATTAAAGCCGGTGAACCTGAAGTAATCGCAAAGCACACTACGGCTGCTTCTGGAGAATTTGAGGGTAGGAATTTGTGGTTTGTTCGAGCCCAGGGGTATGGCGGGCATGTCGGAAAGCCAGGTGAAGGCATCCAAATCCTAATTAACCGATACAAGAAGAAGATCACACGAGTCATTACTGTCGATGCTGGTTTGAAATTGGAAGGGGAAGAAAGTGGACACGTCATTGTAGGTGTTGGTGCGGCCATTGGAGATCCTGGACCCGAGAAATTCAAGATGGAAGACTCGGTTGTAAAATACGATATTCCCATTGATGCCATAATTATCAAAGAGTCCTTAGAGGATGCACTTGGTCCGATGAAGAAATCCCTTGTGGATGCAGTTCCTAGAGTCGTTGAAAAAATGAAAAACGCAATCCTACAGCGCACAATAAAAGGCGATACTATCATCATCGCCGGAATCGGAAACACAGGCGGTATTGGTTAAATTCATTGAATACCTCTAATTTTGACTCGTGGTAAAGCTTTTTCAGCAGAACGTTAGAGCAAGGAATGAGGACTGCGTCTTGTCTGAAGAACCATATGATTGGGTCGCGATTGGTGGAACTTTCGACAACCTTCACAAAGGACACAAGACGCTCCTACGCCGAGCTTTTGAATTGGGTAAGAAGGTTCTCATCGGTCTAACGACACAAGATATGGTTAAACATAAACCCGACTGGGAGATCATCGCAAGTTATAACGAACGTAAAAGTGAGCTAGAAAAATGGCTGGATGATGAGGGCTTTAGTGATCGATATATCATCCGACCACTCCACAATAAATTCGGACCCGCCATTACGATGCCTGAGCTCCAACTCATTGTCGTTAGTGAAGAAACCTGCCCGGTTGCCAAGGAAATCAACGAGATCCGACGAGAACATAAGCTCCCTCTTTTGCATATTGCCGTTCTTACCATGGTGATGGCGGAGGATAAAATCTCAATTTCTTCAACGCGGATTCGTGCAGGACAAATTGATCGTGATGGGCGCCTCATTTACCATGAGGTCGCAGCTCATTAGTGGAAGCTTTTATGAGGCACCGTTTCCGTTTTGGTGCTAGCAATGAAAGGATAATGGCTGTAATCGAGGACGAATCTGAAGATATTTTTCTGATGAGGATTCGTGCAAAATCGCAGGCACACTGGAGCAGCGTTGAAGGTTATGCGGCATGT
>JAEOSA010000013.1 GCA_016840595.1 Candidatus Hermodarchaeota archaeon
TCTTCATAGTAAGCAGTATTGGACCATTGGCTAGCATTAATTGCTCGGAGGCTAATGTCCCAAACCGATCCAATTGATACATATGTCCAAAATTCCACCGTAGCAGATTCTACTCCTGAAATATTTTCAACAGAGGGAATTAGTACAGGACCACTCAAAGGTGGGACAACTGAAGCTGTAATATCTGCTCCAACCTCTGCATGAAGTGAACGGTATATGTAATCTTGTTCGCTGCCTAGCATAGTTAACGTGTGAAACCCGTATGATATTACAAGGGCTAAAAGGAAAACAATCGCTGCTGTTCGCCCAGGGCTCCGTCTAATACTTCGAGTTGCTAACTCACCAATACCACCCATAATAGGGCGCATAATCCTTTCTGAAACTTTGGAGATAATTGAACTGCCTTGAATGAGCAGTTTGCTTAATCCATAAATAAACAATAAGATAGCAACAGGTGTTACCACAAAATCGAATACTAGCCATGTTGAAAGGAAGATCATCATAGGAAGAGCTGGAGTCCCTATCTCCATGATAGTGGTGAGCGGATTTAGGCCTGTCAACCACATCACGATTTTATAAGTACCACATAATAATGCAATCCATACAACCTTTTTATTATACTCACTTGGATGGGTTGATGGACTATATTCTCTTAATGCCTCAACTGTTGGAATTCTCGCAGAATGTTGAGCTGAAGAATACGTTGACAGAAATGCAATCAGAATTGCAAAAAGAATGATCAAAATCATCAATGGAAGAGAAAAATCAGAAAGTGGTTGAAAAATCAATATTGGGCCAAGGAGTATTGGTAAGATGAGTATCGAGATTCCAATACTGAGAAGTCCAGCAATGATTCCGATTAGAAGTGATTCAAACAGAAATATCCGTAGAATTGTCGGGCGTCTCGCTCCCTTTGTGACTAATAGACCGATTTCTCGACGTCTAAGGTTAAACGTGACATCACTCATGGTGATCCCCAAATAAAGTGCAATGAAGAAAATTGGTACTGAAGAAATGAGGAACATTATCAGCAAATCTAGTGATTCTTCAGTACTTGCGCCAATATTCTCTTTCAAATAATTTAAGACATAAGCATCCGGATGACTTACAATTTCTTGCACCTGGACTTCGATAGCTGTCAGTCGTGTGAAAGAACCCTGAAGGTCTATGGGGTTAATCACTGCGGATCGGTCTAGCATTACCATAATGCTATGCTCAAATGCCGGAGGAAAGGGGTAGCCGAGAACTAAGTTGTGAGTTATGTCCATCTCATTTCGAAATGTCAGTTCCCAACTAGTAATGTAAAGGTCTCTTTCGGGGGTCTGTTTCCAAGCTTCATAGTCACCCACTAGGATTTCAAGGGCCTGGTCTGTTACTGTAACAAACCCTGCAACCTCTAATGTGAAGTTACGAGGATAATCATATGCGATATCTTCATCAGGATGCATTACGATGACTGTGAAGGTTAGATTGAATTGGTCGAGAAGATTGAAATTCGGACGTCTAACCGATGAATTCACGACCCAGACTTGATTGGGACCCAAGGTGCTGTTTCCTGAAAGAACGTTGATTCCATCATATACCTGGGAATGGTTTTCAATCCCGACATATGCTTCCCAGCGTGAAGTTTCTATATCTGGACCCCAAAACGCGCGAGATTGGACTCGTGTAACGATTTCCGCGTGTTGCACTAAGCTGATTTCATTGATTTCGTTTCGTAGACTAACGAGTGCTGAAGACCACTTTTTATACAAAAACTGGGACGCTTCAATATCAACAGGGTACTCTTCGAGTGATTGGTCAACCATTCCCATGAAAAGTGCATTTGTACCTAACGAGATGGTTGCAAACGTTGTAGACGAAATGAGGACGCCAGCTAGTAAGACAATGAAAAGCTGTTTACTGCGCATGATACGTTTGAATGCATATCCAATCATTCGAAGACACTGTTAGGCAATTTTAGGTGTGGCTAAGAGAGTCTATGTTCCTCGATGATAAATTATATAACTTTTGATATCGGTGCATAATCTCCAATGCTCCTAGGTGCCAATTATGTCACCCGACGAATCTGATATTGAACCTGTAAGTGAAATGATTAAGGACAAACCTAAACGCTCCTTTAGAGATCCTTTATTATTGACCTTAGCCGGTTTCTTCATAATCAGTGGTAGTATTTGGCAACTATTTCGCTTGACTGATATAGTACCTTTTCTTCCAGAAAATCAAGCTCTCATTTTTGTTACACAAACAGTTGAGGGTTTCTACTTGGCAATTATTTTGAGTTCGTTGCTTTTTGTGAGTAGTGCGGTTATGTTACTTGTGAATCGGCAAATAGGTGCTGTACTTGGGCTTATTTGTTCGGGGATTGGTTTCTTCATTCCTGGCTCTGGCTTTTTCATTGGACCTATCTTAGGGTTAATTGGTGGGTTCGATGTATTGATGGTAAGTAAGCCACCTTCGGTTGGAGATACAAATGAGGTTCTTTAAGTTTAGCAGAAAAACTCCTAACAAAATCTGGCTTCAAAGTTCTTGAGTTAGACTTTATTTTGCCAAACTGGGTCACAGCTTCTTGTTTTTTTGAGGTTTTCGTCGGTTTATCTTGTTTTCATTGCGGGAAATCCAAGGAAAATTGAATAAATTCGTGGTTTCCTCGAAAAACTCGAAGAGTATAAAAATCTCGGTTTGCGATAATGGACTGTAAGGTGTGGCTTGCTACGTAGTAGTGTGCTAGCTTACATGCTATCGGCGTGGTGTATACTCTGGAAACTCATGAACAATCCAATGGCAAAACAGAGGTTGCAATCGCAACAACGACTGTTACTGCCAAAACGCCGATTTACAAAGTGATTGTTGCTGGCGAAGGAGGAGTGGGGAAGACCAGTATCATCCGACGGTATATCACCGGTTTCAGTTCAACACCGATTATGACTGTTGGATCCGAATTTGCCTATCAAGAACTTGATGTCAATGCACAACGCGTGGGATTATCTATTTGGGATTTTGGTGGCGAAGAACGCTTTCGCGAACTCATGCCCATTTTCTGTTTAGGAGCCCACGGGGCATTCGTTGTGTTTGATCTGAATCGTTTTTCCACATTTCTACAACTTGCTTACTGGATTGAAATTATCCGAGAAGCCGCCGGTACGATTCCACTGATTCTTGTCGGAGCCAAAGCTGATTTGGAGGGGGGACCCTCAGATGAAGACCTTCATGATTTCTGCCTTCGTCACGAAGTCTCAGCCTATTTTCCTGTGTCCGCAAGAACAGGTGAGAATATTAACCATCTCTTTACTTATCTCGCCGATAAAATGATTCAAGCCACAGACGAAGGTCGTATTATTCCCGCATATTCTCTGAAATAGAAATAGCTCTTGAACTTGTAACTTTTTCTTTTTTTATTCTCAAGCTTCCTAACTTTTATAGGAAAACTGTCTGCATGAACCTCTAGACCAGATTATCATGATGCTGGGATTGTGCCTGTGATGTATAAGGGTAAACGCGTCTGCGTAGTAATTCCCGCCTGGAATGAAGAGGAACCCATCGGGCACACGGTGAAGGACTTTCTCACTCCCGAAGTGGATGAACTGATTGTTGTGGATAACAATTCAACAGATAACACAGCTAAGATGGCAAAGGCTGCAGGAGCGACAGTTGTACCTGAAACCATTCAGGGCTACGGTGCGGCGATTCGACGCGGGTTACGTGAATCGCTGGATCGTGGGTATGATTTGATTATTATCACGGAAGCTGATCAAACATTCCTTGGCGTTGACATTCCTAAACTGTTGGAACAAATTGATAGGCATCATTTTGTGGTGGGCACCCGAACAGCAACACCCTACATTGAAGAAGGAGCTAACATGGGGCTCTTCCTTGTTGTCGGTAATATGGCAGTAGCAAAATTGTTGGGATTGCTTCATGGGTATCTCCCACTCACAGACGTGGGTTGCACCCTTCGCCTTATTCGACGTGAAATGCTAGAGGCTATACTTCCTGAATTAGATGCGGAAGGTGCGGCGTTCTCTCCCCAAATGATTGTCAAAGTCCTTCAATATGGTGGAAAGATCAAAGAGATTCCCGTTCACTATTTGGTCCGAGTTGGAGAAGCAAAAATTACTACGTCAAAAAGAAAAGCCTTCGGCACAGGACTCAAAATGATTAGGGTCATTTTAGGACTATAGAATTTGGTCTTTATCTCGGCTGAGAAGTTTTTCGGCTTCAATAATGTCTTCAGGGTAGGTCACGTTCAGATATTGCCCTCCAAGGAAATATCCATAGACATCGTTGCCGAATTCACGAATGGTATTGAGGGTGTCAGTAATTTCTATTTCATTCTTCTTTGACAGTGGAGTTCGTTGAACTGCTTCAAATACAGTATCGTCAAAAATGTAGGATCCACACCCAAGAATATTGTTGGTAAGCTCAGTAGGTTTTTCAATCAGGTGCTGGATAATTTGGGTTTCGGGGTCAATTTCAACAGAGTAGTTTTTCCGGATGAGGTTTTCATCCTCAACACGCATGATGCCAATTGATGCCGCACATCCAGTGTTATCGAAGGAGTGGATGAAACCATAATGGTCGGAATCCAAGTAGAGTTCATCGCCCAGATATACAGCGAAAGGCGTATCGACAATACCTTCTGTTAAACCGACCGCGTGTCCGATGCCTTTAGGTTTGGGTTGCGCAACATATTCAATGGAGACGCCAAGTTCGCTGCCATCTTGGAAGTAGTTTTTGACTGCATCAGAGTTTGGATTCACTACAATGATGATTTTAGCAATCCCTGCGTTTTTACAGCGGTCGATTACATGGGCTAGTATTGGACGGTTAAACACCTGAATCATGGGTTTAGGAACTTTTTCCGAGTAGGGTAAGATGCGTCTTCCTTCACCGGCTGCGGGAATTACAGCGTATTTGGGTGGCATACGAATTCGTCAACCTGTTTCTTCTTTCTAAAAGGTTATATGTCTCCTTCAAAAGCCTTTCAGATGACTGACGACGGAAATTCTTTCATGTGGTAGTATTTTTAGGCTAGTGGAATGCAGAGGGGGTTCACGTTTGCCAATCTTGAGCTGTGCGTCATGCGTTCTCGTTATTATTACATCATTGCCATTGTGAGTCTTATCTTAATCATCGTCTGGTTACAACTTGCCCTAGTTGCAGCAGGATTTGGTGGGATTGGTGCAATCTTCGTTGTTTTATCAACGGCAAATCTCTTCTGGTTAATTCCGGCAGTTGGACTGTTTGCTTTTGCTTATGTTCTTCGGGCGATAAGATGGTGGATTTTACTTCGACCCTTTAAGACACCAGGAAATCCTGCTAACCTTTACCCTATGCTTGTAGGTGGCATCTTCCTTACCTATGTTGCACCTCTTCGAGCGGGTGATCTTGCCACTCCCTATTGGTTGAGGGATAAAAAAGGGACACGCTTTTCTGCAGGCCTCGCCTCTATCGTGTTAGCCCGGTTTCTTGATTTCTCCGCTCTTATCCTAATCATCGTTGTCTCAGTCTTTCTTATTTATGGGACCTTAACTGGTGCAGCATTAGAAGTGATTTTGGTTCCAGTCCTGTTGGGAGTGATCTTCATTGCATTCTTCATCCTCATTCGTAACGACCGGTTTGTGAAATTCTTGTCGCGAATTCTTGGAGGTGTATTCAAACCCTCTGAGCGATTAAAAGCTGAAGTCCCGAATTTCGTAGAAAACTTCGCAGAAGATCTTCTGACAGATGTAGGTAGTTGGAATACAGGTTGGGCGTTCTTATTGAGTGTTCCATTGTGGATGATGGAAACCCTGAAGCTTACATTTCTAGGTCTAGCCTTTGGAGTCGATATACCATATGTTGTCTCAATGTTTGTTGCAGCGATAAGTTACACTGGAGGTCATGCCCTTGGATTACTTTTACCTGCAGGAATTGCTATTTTCATATTCCAAGTTTATTCATTAATCACCTTTCTTGGTGGCTTTGGAATTCAAGAGGTCATTACAATTAGTATTGCACTCTTAGATGGTCTGATTTACATCATTGGATTCACGATAATGGGTGTACCATCCATCGCAACTATGGGTCGTGGTTATCGGGAACTCCAAAAAGATGAATCACTCCCCGAAATTGAAGAAACGGCTACCTCAACAGGTGATGGATAGACCGAAAAGTTAAAGCTTGTTTGCCTCCCCCAGTGCATCACTGGGTAGTTTACTCGTCGGATGTGAAATATATGAAACCAAAGGACCTCCCTCTTGCTGTTGTGAAAACTTCCCCAGAAACCTACTTTGATGATGTTGCTAGGCTATTCCGGTTATCCAAGTTTGATCAGTTCATGGACCCCAAAGTGCGAACGGTCATGAAGCTGAATATCTCTTGGCAGGAATACTTTCCATCCTGTTCAACCCAACCTTATCAGCTCGATGCTACGCTCCGAGAATTATCCAAACGAAATTTTTCTGATGTCATTGCCTTGGAGAATATGACGGTGGTTACCGATGCCTACACGGGGATGTACAAGAATCGCTATGTGCCCCTGTTAGAAAAGCATGATATCCCTTGGACGATTCTCATTGACGAAGAATGGCAGGAGGTCAATCCTTCAAGGCCCATGGTCTTTGGTCAAGAAGACATGCTTATGCCCAAGACCATACTTGATGCCCAAGTCATTCATCTTCCCACCTTCAAATGTCACGGACATAGCACGATTACTTGTTCGATGAAGAATGCCTTTGGATTTCTTCGAACCGTCCGTCACCACTATCATCTAAAAATTCACGAAATCTTAGTTGACTTGCTCCGCATCCAACAAGAATTCTGTAGACCGCTCTTTGCCTTTGCTGATAGTACAATTGCAATGGATGGTGCTGGTCCACGAACAGGACGACCATATGTGCAGAACTACATTGCTGCGAGTGGTGACCTTGTCGCCCTGGATGCCCTGTGTGCTCAGATGATTGGTTATGACCCCATGAGCATTGGACACGTCCGTATGGCTCATGAACAAGGCTTAGGCAACGGCGACCTTTGCACCAAGAAAATGGTGGGCGATGATGTGGAAGGTGTCTGCTTCGATTACGAAACTAAGCTGGATCCGGTCATTCGGTTTGACCGATTCTTCCGTAGCAGTTTCCTTGAACCCTTCATGATGCGATCTGCCTTCTTCAATGTCAATGTGAAAATTAGCCATTACTTGCGTGACATCTGGCTTAAAACACGGGGTAAAAAGCACATTGACCGAATCATGAAAACCTCTTGGGGTAAGCTCTTCCGTCGGTATCTTTAACCCGGGTTTGATGTTGCACTCACTCTAATTTTTCTGATACTCATTTGGCATAAGGCTTTTGAGTCCAAAAGTGACACAAGCCCTTACTGAGTTCACTTTTCGTCACGTATTGAGTGAATGAGTGTGTACTTACCTTGACGGATGAGCAATCTGATCCCAAACCACAAGGATTCACTTGGGAAAGAATTCGAGACGCTCTGAATCTCAAGGATATCCCTCGACTCTTACGTGATGATGGCTTCTGGGCTGGCCTCATCGTTCGATTCGTGACATTAATCGGTTTTCTCCTTTTCCTCAACTTGGCGGGTGACCTCAATGATATGAATGAACTAGTCTTCAAAGGAATGGAGAAAACCCTTCAATTCATTAATCCCTATGGTCAAACCTACATCTTGCAAACCTTCGGTGGCCCATACACACAAGACTACTTCAACTATCCTCCCTTTGCGATTCTTTTCCACCTCCCCTGTATGCTTTGGCCAGGACCACAAAGCATTGGAACCATTGATTTTATGCCCGCATTTTTCATGCTTCACACCTTTTTTGATTTTGTTACTTATTATCGACTCTGGCAACGAGACCATCGCATCATCTCGAAAATCATCTGGATTAATCCCTTCTTTGTCTTCGTTGGCGTCATCACCTTCATGTCTCTTCCACTCATGCTACTCACACTAACTCTGTTGAATATTGATAAGCCCATACAGAGTGGGTTGTACTCAACTCTTCTTGCAGCGACTTACCAAATGGGTGCCCTTTTCGTCCCCTTTCTCATGATTTACCATTGGCGTCGAAGGCAGTTACGCCAAAATATTCTGGGCATGATACCTATCCTCTTAGTTGTCTTAGTGTTCTTTGTCTGGAACCCTTTCTTCTTTGTTCGTGATCTCTTTGTCATGCAAGTCGGTCGACCTCACGTGAACTGGCAAGACAATAATTCCTTAAGTCCCTATTACAATCGGTACTATCAGACAGCCTTCATCTTTATGGGTTCCATCCCTTCGATTGTGTTTAACATTGCTATTTTCATGGGTGTGCCTCCACCAATTGCTCCACAAATCGCTCCAATTATGATGGCATTTGTTGGGGTCCTTGGTGTCCTTGCCGTAATTTATTTCTTCAAAAATTCTAGGAAAGCCCTTGCAATCTTTTTGCCAGGTGTTCTCCTTGCTTTGTTTATCGCTAGCACAGCAGAGGGACTCACGCATTATTGGGTATTATGCCTAACTCTGCCTTTCCTGTTCTGGGCACAGCGTGATTCGTTCAGAGCTCCACCTGATAAGGAAGTTTCAGAAGAAATTTCGGAGCCTCCCTCGCGAATATCAGAAAAGGATACTGATGAGGAGGAAATACTAGAGAGCCCACCACCAAAAGAGATTGAACCGATGGTGACGAGAACTACGGATGCATCAACATCATTCTTTACGAGAATTCAAGTAGCTATTGTTAATAGTTTCAAGCTCTATCGTCTATGGTGGAAGGAGATTGGTCTTGGCATTGTTCTCCGAGTGTTAGCACTAGCCCTTGTGTTATATGTCGCGAGTGTTAATCCTTTCTTCCCTGATATCAATGACATGAATGAGCTGCTCACCAGTGGTCTCACATATATGTTTCAAGGACTCAATCCCTATGGGCGTGACTATTGGCTGACTGCCCTCGCCCAAGGTCCGTGTGACATGTATCATCAAGAATTCATTAATTATGGTCCCGGAAGCCTGTTGATTCATCTCCCCTGTATGATTTACCCCTACTCGTTTAACTTCGCTGGCTGCATGGATTTCCAGCCTAGCTTTATGATTTTGCATGGTTTCTTTGACTTTCTCTTATTTGACCGATTGATGCGTCGCGGTCATCGCGTCGTCGCTCTATTTGTGTTGTACAATCCCATAATGGTTACCCTCAACTTTGTGACTCACATGAGTGTCGTCATCTTCATACTCTATATGGGCTATGAAAAATGGAAGGATCCCTTCTGGTCCGCTTTCTGGCTAGGTCTCGGCGCAATCACCTACCAATATCTAGCCTTGCTTCTTCTCTTTGCCATCGCTTATCACATTCGGAGCTATCGAAAATGGCTTATCGGTATTCTACCTGCGGTGGCAATCTTTGGTGCGTTTCAAATATGGGCTTCAGTAGAAGCCATCCTTTACAATGATCCGACTCGTCATTTAGCATTGTTAAATGACTTGGTATTTGTACAGTTTAGCCGATCCTATGAGGCGTGGCCATTGCATTGGCACTCTTGGTGGAGTTGGACTGGGTCGGTTCCTGCCGTCCTTTTCAATTGTATTTGGATTGTCGATAGTTGGATACGAACAAGTTTTGGATTTATACCAGTTTCACCTACGATGTGGGTGGAAATTGGTGATCCTCTTCAAGTACTGACTCGTGGTCCTCTCATCCAACTTACGGGAGGATTAATTCCTGATGGAATTCGTATTGCCACCCTGTTTTCTGCCCTGGCTGGTCTAGTTACAATTCTGTTTTTGATAAAGCTAGTACGTACATCAAATTTCAAACACAGTATCACGTACAGTGCGATGGCAATGGGCCTCTTCTTGGTTGGGGCTCCAGCAGGAATCTGGCATCACAACTTCATCATTGTAATTCCAGTGTTTTTCCTTTGGGTCTACAGGTCCGTTTTTCCTGATACGGATAAACACACTTGATTTCGGTTCAGTCAATCCCAAATTTCTGCGACCGATAATACCCAAGTATTTAAATCCGCGGGTTTCCTGTATTCCCAACAGGCTTGCATGCTTGCAATCGAGGGTAGGATGTACACCCATGGCTACTAGGTTAAAGAGAATTGAAGCGGCACGAGAACTTCTCAAACTCTTCCACACACGGAAGCGTATCGAGACCATTATGGAGAAGCATACTTCTCCCCCAGGGGAGTGTCCGTTTTACGATAAGAAAATGCTCAGCCATTGCAACCTTGACCCTCACGCTGCCCACCTCCAAGATTGCCAGGGTCGGACCTTCAACGAGGGAATGCTCTGTGAAACCATTGCCGACCTACCCCTAGATAAACGAGCCAACATTACCTTTTCAAATGCACTCGAAGCATTACGCGAAGCCCAACAACAGGACCCCCGAACGCTCAGTGCCTTTCTCAGTGCATTTACAGACGGGTACTGGGAACTCCTCGCTGAAGGTGGTCTCTCCGATCACGAGATTCTAACCAAGAGTATTCTCCAATTGGAAGCCCTTTTAGCAGAATATTTTGCTGATCGCCGATTTGATTTGCGTAGAGAAATTAAGGATGTCGTCAACGATTTAACAGACGAGTTTCGTCGACACCTTGAACCGGCTATCAAATGCGTATAATGTACTCTGTGTGGCTATGTAGATAGCAGACGGTGAATTTTTAGCTTAGATTTCCTATGTCAGAGTACACCTTTTTTAGGTGAAAAACTATTATGAAAAATTCTAGGCTCTTACTAGTAGTGTTTCTAGCGTTTCTCTTTTCTCCAATGTTCCTAATTCCCACAAACGTCTATCAAGCGACGGAGGCTATCTCGACAACCGACACAGCAATTCAAAGTAGTTCACCTTTCTCTCTGAGTACGCCTCCAGTTCCTCAAGTTCCCCGAGATATTCGAGTAGCCATCTATGATGAACCTAACACCACAATTCCCAACTATATCTCAGGATTTGCTGGTGTTCCTCGTAATAATGTTTCAGGGCTTGCTACAATTCTCAGTGCTAATCCTCAAATCAGCGTCACAATCCTTGACGTTCACGATATCTATAATCATGAACTTACCACCGCGAATTATGATGTACTTGCCATGGTTGATAACCTGCCACGTGAGAATATCACGAATCAGATTCAAGAGTTCTGGCTTGGTGGAGGTGGAATCCTATCCTTTGATGGGTCATCCATCTATCTCTGTGCTCTTGGGATCCTCCCACCCGAAGCCATAGGAACAACTGGAGGTGGGGTTTACTGGAACTTCCTCTCCAATCAGATTCTGATTGATGTAAGGCATCCGATCTCGAAAGCCTATGCGGTGAATGATCTATTCCCACAGACCATAACAGGGTATCTCATGTGGGATTGGACCGCACTACAAGGATCTGTCATTGGCGGCGATTTAATTCGCGTTGCCAGTGACAGTGTTACTCCCAATAGCTGCAATGTTCTTGCCTTCGATCCGACAGACCGGGGAGGACGAATAGTGACCCTAGCTTGGGATCTTGTAGGAGAAACGATGCCTGCCCTTGATGAAATGATTCGAGATTCTGTTGATTGGCTGTGTCCACGACCAAAAGCTCGAATACTGTTTGACCTGCGTCATGACCCCTACTATGGGGTTGATTCCTGGGACCCAATCACATTTAATCGATACAGTGACTGGCGGAACGAACTGGTGATGCGAACCTACACATTTGACAAACTGTACCCCTATGCATCAGGAGCAATCACAGGTGCTGATCTTGCACCCTATGATATTCTCATTATGGTTTGGCCTCAAATCAACTTCACTGCTGCAGAGGTCACTGCTATCGAAAACTGGGTACTAAGTGGTGGATCATTGCTAGCTATGGGGGATAACCCAGGTGCTGGTTGGACTTCAAATATCAACTATTTACTAACGAATCTGGGCCTTTCAGTGAACATGACCGCAGGTTCAATCTCTGGGACCTTCTCGTATTTCGATGAGCATCCAACAACAGAAGGGTGTACCTCAATTGACTACACAACTTGTGCTTGGATCAATTATAGTGGGTCGGCCTATCCTATCTGGGGTGAGGATGCGGATAATACTCTGATTGCAGCAAACGAACTGGGAGCAGGACGTGTGATTTTAACCGGTGACTGCCAACCCTGGCAAGATGCCGAACTTCCCAACGCTAGTAACCGACGATATGCAATCAATATGGTCAATTGGCTTACCGCTTCGACTGCAGATGTTCTCCTAATGATCGATTATGAACCATGGCATCCTGACCCCTATACCACACCTGTTGCATTGGCTCTCAATGACCTCGGTATCCAATATATGCTCACCTACACGATGAATTATTTCAATCTGTCCCTTTATACCGAATCCTGGGATTTAGCGATTATCGATCAACCCTATTGGCAGGTTTGGAATCTGTATCTTGATGACATCGAAAATTACTTTGATGGTGGTGGTCAGCTACTTATGAGCGGGTTCACAATCAATAACAATCCCAGTCACACACTATGGGCGAAGTTAGGCTTTTCTTTCGCCTCTAACCTAGCTGATCCTGATCCTATATACATCTGGGCTTCTGGTCATGATATCTTCAATCAACCGATCGCTTATGGTGCATCAAACTTTACCTCCCCCACTGATTTCGGAACTACAGGTGATCTATTAACCGTTGAATCAAATGGTATCGCACTAGCTGGACATACTGCTTCACCCACAGCTGGTGAAGCTATTATCATCGCACGTGATGATACCAGAGCTCTTTACAATGGATATCTCATCGACATGCTCGACCAAGACACGGATGATTCAACATACGAAGACCGCCTTGAACTTTGGATTAACGAAATTACTTTCATGCTTCGACCACGATGTACCTTCAATGTCATTGTTCCAGCCGAAGCCACTCTCGGGGATACATTCCCAGTTGAGGTTGAAATCATAAATGATGGACTTGGTGCTGCAATAGAGGGAAGCATTACCATCACTGTACCTGGTTCGCTCGGTACGTTAGTGGGTCCTGCAACACTACCTTTCAATATTCCATCCGGAGGATCTGATTCGGTTGTATGGAACATTGAGGTGACCGGTATCGGTTCTCATACCCTTTCCTTCTCGGCTGACTATCATGGATTTCCCGGAACAACCTATTCTCATGGACCCTTTTCAGGTACTCTTGATACTGTTGAACCCACAACTCCACCCACGACGCCTCCTCCAACCCTACCGCCAGGGATTCCCGGATTCCCGATCGAAGCAATCGCCATCGGTGCGATCATCGCTATTGGCGCTGGAATAGTCTATCGTCGACGGAAGCGGTAAACTCCGCTTCCACTCTCTTCTTTTTTCCCACTATTTTTGTTTCTAAAATAATGGTGCTTCCTGGATGTAGGGACGTCCTGTGATTATTGCGAGTTCAGCCTTTGCCAATTCGCGACCAATATAGGCTGCATGGTCTAATTGAGAAACGAGTTCTCGGGTAAGGATGGCATCGATGAGCTGTTGAGCGCTGGTTCCTTTCAGTTCAATTGTGGGAACCTCGGTGCTTCCCGAAACGTAATGACGAGCAACAATTTGTTGTTGGTTACGGTCAATGTGAAATGTGAAATAACCAGTTGCATCTAGTCGATGGACTAAGGCTTCGTGGCTCACATCTACTTTCGGATAATCTGCATCTTGAATGGGTTCGTAGGGTAGTTCAGGAAAACGTTTGGTTTTGAAGAAGAATAAATCAATACCGAGATCTTTGGGGGGTGCCCGTCGGCGGCGAGCGAGGTACATCATTTGGGTTGATTGATGAAGTTCCCGAACTGAACCTTTAGTTTTGGGGCTGACTTCTGTCGTTAGCAGTAATGAGGTACCAAGTTCTTGGGCTATACCTGCGAGTACTGCATTAGCCCCAGGACTATCTGCATCTAACATTTCAGTGATATTCCCAACACCCATCAACAATGGAACTTTGGGGTGTTGGTCATGAAATTCGATATAGGCACGAAGCGCTTTTGTGAGTCCGGGAGCGATTAAGGGATCAAAGAGAGGATCTGCAACGAGTTGCTTAAAACCAAGGCTCCGCGCATTGGATAAGTTATCAACAAGAAGTTTAATTCGTGTATTGAGCGCCTTGGGAATATCGGCCCCTTCTTGACTTGCAGGAATAACAGCATAGGTTACTCTTTTTCGATAGCGTTTCGGGATATCCATCATGTTGTCTTGATCAAGACTTAGAACGAAATGTGCACCACCTTGAAGACCTGCCGTGATTTCTTGGGCGTTCATTGAATCAATGCTAATAGGAACTTGAACGTGTTGACGTAGGAACTTGACAATTGTTTTCGCTGCCTCCGGGTCAGGTGATCCTGCCATCATCCCAACATCAATAATACTAGCACCACTTTCCACGAAATACTGGGCAAGACGAAGAAGCTCCTCTTGAGACCTCAGGGGAGCATCGGTGATTTCAGCAATTACACGCATGGGCATCCTTGGACCAATAAGTACCGTCGAGCTCCCTTTTCCAATTTCCAAATACTCCGCAGGTAGAGGTCGCTTCGGACCTTTTTCCCCCTTCGCGATATCTTGTCTCGCTTTTTTCGCAAGTTGCTCCGCAATAACCAAATCTGCTGGTTGAGTAGTTGAAAGGCGGGATTCAACATCAAAGAGGTTTTCAAGGAGAATTGGCAGATCCGCAGCATGTTGTGTCCCTTTGTACGTGGGAATGCCCACACTTTTTGTGACGATACTAGTGTCTCCCGAAACCATTCCCGGTAGGAGAATGAGATTATATTCTTCTAGAGGACCACGTAGGTGTATTTGTGAAGCCACATATTTGGGATGAAGAAATGCGGCTACAGCTAAGGGCAATACAAGTATATCAAACGTGTGTTGAGTTTGTATTTCATTGAGGATTTGACGAATTAAGGGCTCAGCTAATTTTCCGGTCACTAATAGCACTTTCAAGTTGGGTATACCTCCTCCGTCACTTCACACCCGTTACTCTTCGTCCCATGTAAACTCAGCAATATTTCGGTTCGGAATTCCAGGAATGCTGGTGTAGATACCAGTCAAGTTGACGATGGGGCTTTCGCTCCAGGTTGACAACCACGATAATAATTCCTTTGCGACCAATAGCTTTTGCTGTTTGATAGGACTTGCTCGAATATCCTGATCTAACTCAGGCTTCGAATATTTCCCAATTATATTTCCTAAATCCATGCCGACCAAGGCAATTCGTTTGGCTCCCAGTCCTTCAGCCCAGAAGGCACATCGATCACCATCGGTGAATCCTCCGAGATTGTGAACTTCGGGTTGTGGTCTAGCTTGAGTGGAACCCATAGTCTGACTCTGTCTCATTCTTGGGACCCAGAGTTGAAGTGCTGGAATGTTATCACCATGGGCATGTATGACAACAATAGTGCCCTGCTGTTGAGCTGCGACAATATCCTCCATGTTGCCGTCTAAATCCGTCAAGATAAAATCAGGCACAACTTCATATTCTAAACAAGCCGTTGTTGCGCCATCTGCTGCGAATACAATGGTCTCTTCAAATGCCATATTCGTGACTATATGCTCCAAGTTCTGACAAATTGATGGTCCTGCACCACAGACAACAACATTCTTTCCTTGAACCTTCTTTCGGGCATCGACTAGCGAGTAGGCTACATGCTTGATGTATTCACTTAGTAAATCTGCTGCTTCTTGATCGGTTGTGATATTGTATCCAAACTGGTCAATGATTGCTTGGTATCGTGGCCACCAAGTTTTCAGGTCAATTGGACTCACATGTAACACCTACTATGGGAATTTTTAGAAATTGAACTGATTGAATTCAAATGATTTTAGGGTAAATGATTTTCATTAATCTGTCGTCGTGCTTCTCCCATTGTAATAGTCTCTTCAGCTACCAGATCATGACGGTGAATGCATTCTTCGTTGCGTTGAACAAAATGTAATTCCATACTATCAGGAAGATCAAGATACGCTTCAACAACGTTTTTCACCATTTGCCGTATGGCATCCTCGACAAATTTAGGGTTGTTAAGAGCTGTTTGAACTACAATAGCTTCATCTGGGCGTTTTAGTAGCTCGTAGGAACTCGCGCTCATGGCCTGCTCCACCAACCCCACTAACTGAATGGCATCGAGGTAGAAGTCCTTTGGTTTTTCTACCATGACAGATCCGTAACTTCGTTGCATGTGACTTCCAATAGGCAAATTGTCAACGAGGTGTTGAGTGCGACTTTCATCTAATTGCAGTTCGGTTTTCAGCTCTTTTTCAACTTGGTCTCGTAACATTTCTTGTGCACATGGGCAGGCTGTGATTCCACCAACTGTGACACCTATCCATTGGCGAAAACTAATCTTTCCCTTTTTCCCTCGACTGGCAATAGCCCGGGCCTTCATGGTACACGATTCATAGGTTCGCATTTTACTTTCTGGGGTTTTCCGTGCATATACCACATCAGCTGCGGCTAGCACTTCAGCTTCATTTGCATAATCATGTCGTTCTAATTGCTCCCTGGCAATATCAGCACACAAGTCCTCTAATCGGTTTAACTTCTCAGCATGTTGGCTGACAATCTCAACCGTTGCTTCATAGCTTCGTGAGGGGTGAATCCCCTTTTGATATGCGGGTAAATTGACATAGACATCGAAGGTGGGAACCACGATGGCAGGTTGTTCTTCAAAGAAGATGAACTGAATTGGAACTCGGATGCCAGTTACTCCGACACGACGAACGGAAATTTGAACCTCAGGTTTGTCAACGTGTACGTCTCGAGGGGACAACTGCATTAACCTCCGCAGTGTTTGTGAGTGGTCAGCCTAAAGCTTTTACTGAATTATGGATTTTAGGAAATCCAGAAGCAAAAATAAATTCCTGAAGTTGTTTATAAAAACCGTTAGTGTGTTTGAAAGAAATAAGCCCAGCTTGACTCGTTTTTTGTTTATTGGAAAGAAGAATTCGTTGCTTTCGTCACCATAACTGAATTATAGGAGAACGGTTGCATACTATAATTCCTGTTCGGACGATCGATAGGGTCTGCCGCTTATTTCCCAAACTGATGCGATGGTGGAGGACGATCAATGGATTATTCAATGCTGCGTTTCAGACGATCCCTTCAAGCACTAGCGGCTCCAGCAGATGTCCAACTTCAACTTGTTCCCGATTACTTATGGGGTGTAGATGAATTAGCCATCGAGTTTGATCAATGGTTTCAAGTTATTAAACGTCGGCGAACCATTTTCTCAAAAAAACAACGTAGTATTCTGGAAGACTTAAACAAGAAACTCGATGATATAAGTGGACCCGAAAATCTTCGATATTGGATGGAAGATACCGTTCGGTCTGATATTGCCTGGGAAGACATCCGTAATTTAGCCCGAAACGCTCTGGATGCCATGGGATGGCCACATCAGGAACCGCTGAAGAAACCCAGCAAGATTCCTGTGCAAACCTCTTATGGGGAATAAATGCACCATTTTTTTGTTTAGAAAAGACATTAAGCCTAGATGCATTGCCCTAGTGTATGGATGTGCGGGCTAGATGGTGGTTGCATCACAGTGAATTCTGAACAACTTGAAATGATGGGATTTGTTGAAGGTGATGTAGTTGAGTCCATCATCACTACCATCTCTACAAAAAAAGAATTCAATGCAGCACCAATGGGTGTATGGATTCACTCAGATCACCAACTCATCATTCGACCCTATGAAGGAACACAAACCGCCAGCAATATTCAAGACGTTGGAGAAGCCGTCATCAACATCACTCATGATCCTCATGTCTTCCTCGTCACCGCTTTCAAAGAAGAACTCTCTTCATCTCCACAGTTTGAGTTTGAACCCGCAACAAAGGTTAAGGCTCCTAGACTAGCTGGGATGTCGGGGTATCTTGAAGTGACAGTGGAACCTAAGCTCGTTGAGGAAGATACACCACGATACAGGGAACTATTGTGCACTCTACAGCATATTGAAATTGCATCACCTTTTCCAGTGGTCCTTTCCCGGGCTCGTTGTGCAGCGATTGAATGTGTTATTCACGCTACTCGAGTTCGTGCATTTCACACTATTGACGAAGCAACTACTCAAAGGCTAGTCCATCGCATAGATGATCTTAGGACTCTTGTCAACCGTATTGCTGCCAAATCTCCTGCGGCTGAGGTCATTCAAAAAGTAATAGAACTACTCCCACGTTGGTTAAA
>JAEOSA010000143.1 GCA_016840595.1 Candidatus Hermodarchaeota archaeon
GACACCCCACAGCCGTTGTCGGAAAGAAAGCCGACTTTCCCATTGTTTTTCAGGACGCCGCATAAAGGGAAGAATGCGTTCGAATTGTTCTACTCGGAACCGATACCCACATTGGTGACAAACAGCGTCCTTGGAATCTACACGAATCAAACATTCAGGACACCGCAATGAGGACATGCAAGAACCACACTCGATATCAGGAAATTGGAGACGAGCTTTATTTGCTTTCGGTTTTCAACCACTGACGAAAGGTTTAAGTTCGAAATCCGCACATCTCCTTTTCGAAGTGATCCCTATGGGGTATGACTTTCTCACAAACAATTGATCATTTTCGTAAACCAGCTAGTTACCCCAGGTTTAGGAGGGGATCGCAACGAATAACAACCGTTCTCATGGCGACTTTTTTCAATACAGTGGAGGTTCGATTCCATGATTGATCCTAAAGAAATAGAGCCGAAATGGCAAATGCGATGGCGTGAAGCACAAGCGTTTGAAGCGGATCCTGATTCACAACGACCCAAATTCTATTTGACAGTGCCGTATCCTTATGCTAATGCACCAATGCATGTGGGTCATGGTCGAACCTATACGATCGGTGATATCATCGCACGGTATAAGCGGATGAGTGGTTACAATGTACTGTTTCCTATGGCCGCCCACGTCACGGGTACTCCAGTAGCAGGTGTTGCTAACCGGATTCGGGCAAAGGATCCAGAGATTCTAAAAGATTACCGCACAAATATTGGATATTGGCGACCAAAGAAGGATATTGACTCGGTACTAGCAACATTTACCGATCCTAAGGCAATAGCCCAGTTCTTTGTCAACGTTTTCGAAGGCGACTTCAGAAAACTAGGATATTCAATTGATTGGCGACGCAAATTCACGACTAACGATCCCGAATACCATGCCTTTGTTACGTGGCAGTTTATCAACTTGCAACGACTTGGTTACATCACAAAAGGAAATTACCCGATATTGTACTGTGTCAACTGTGGAAACGCTGTTGGCGAAGACGACCTCCTTGTGGGTGAACATGCAAAAGTCGCAGAATTTGTTGCCATCAAATTCCCCTATGAGGATGGTTACCTCGTTGCCGCCACCCTCAGACCAGAAACCGTTTATGGAGTAACTAATGTCTGGATAAATCCAAACGTCACCTACATGAAACTCCAAGTAGGTGAAGAAATCTGGTATACAGCCCAACCAGCAGCCCGAAAACTAGTCAACCAAGGACACAAATCGAAGCGAATAGAAGAAATTCCTGGCACTGAGTTCATTGGAAAAACCTGTAAATCTCCAGTTGAAGATCGGGATTTACTGATTCTACCCGCTGAATTTGTAGATCCGGAGAATGCAACAGGTATAGTCTACAGTGTGCCTTCGCACGCGCCTTTTGATTGGGCTGCTCTCCGAGAGCTCCAGAAGACGAAAAAAGCCATTCAAGGGTTCAAACTCGACTTTGAAGCCGTGAAGGCAATCCAGCCAATTTCCATCATTGCAGTTGAAGGCTACGGTGAACATCCTGCCATTGAATTAATTGACCAAATGAAGATAAAAAATCAGAAAGCTACAGCAAAACTTGATGAAGCCACCGAGACCCTCTATCGAGCCGAATTTTACCAGGGAATAATGAAAGACAACACTGGACCCTTCGCAGGACGAAAAGTCAACGAAGTTAAAGAAGACGTCATAACTCATTTACAAGAACAAAATCGTGCGTTTCGTTTTTACCAACCCGATCAAAAACCAGTCACCTGCCGATGTGGAAATGAAATCGTTGTCGCGGTACTTCCTGATCAGTGGTTCATCAATTATGGCAACGCCGAATGGAAAACAAAAGCCTCGAAAGCCTTAGTACAAATGCTCATCTACCCAAAGATGTACCGTAAACTATTCGAATCAACTTTCGATTGGCTTAAAGAGCGACCTGCAGCCCGGAAACGTGGACTAGGAACCCGTCTTCCATTCGACCGAAATTGGGTCATAGAATCCCTTTCCGACTCAACCATCTACATGGCATTCTACCTCATTATCAACCATATCCGAAACAACCAGATTAACCCACAACAACTGGATCTATCATTCTTCGATTACGTTCTAATAGGCAAAGGAGACATAGCTCAAGTAGCAGAGAAAACTGGTATCCCGGTTGATACACTCCAAACGATGCGAAGCGAAGTTGATTACTGGTACCCCAATGACGACCGCCACACAGCCGTAGGTCACATTCCAAATCACCTCTCCTTCTTCATCTTTCATCATGCAGCACTCTTTCCAGAACGTTACTGGCCCAAAGCAATTACTCTCAACGAATTTGTAATTCGAGACGGAGAAAAGATGAGTAAGAGTAAAGGGAATTTCATTCCAATGTCAGAGATACCTCGACGATATGGAGCTGACCTGTATCGCCTTTACATCAGCCAAATCGGAGACTTACAATCTCTTGTCGATTGGAAGGAAAAAGATGTAAACACTGTACATCGACGTATCAAACGACTCATTCGGATCTTTGATGAAGCATCTAAGATACCTGATATCCCTCTGAATGCTACCAAGCTCAGCATGATAACCCGTTGGATTCTCTCCAAAATTAACACCACTATCAGAGATGCTACTGATTCAATCGAGCATTTCCGTTTCCGAACCTTCATCCTGCAATCCTTTTTTCAATTACAAAGCCATGTCGAGTTCTATTTACGTCAAATAAAAAAAGATAACCCAGAACGAAATCCTGTGCTTAGATACATCATCACACGTTGGACCAAACTTCTCGCTCCCGTCATGCCCCATTTATGTGAAGAAGTCTGGGAACGACTGGGAAGCATCTCCTTTGTTTCATTAGAGAGTTGGCCCACACCAGACGAGCAGTACATTGATGAAAAAATTGAGAAAGCCATGGAAGTCGTGTCTCACACAATTGCTGACATCAAAGAGATCAAAGGACTCCTAAAAGGTAAGAAGATAGAGACAGCCCACATCTATGTTAGTCCGACGTGGAAGTATGGTGCGTTCAATAAGCTAGCAAAAGCCGATGTCCCACCCACCATGAAGGACCTGATGCCCATATTGATGAAGGATGCTAAACTACGAAAACGTGGAAAAGCAGTCAATGAACTTGTCCAAGTGGTCGCAAAAGCTGGGGGTTATTGGACTTTTGTTGATAAAAAGACAGAAATGAAAGCCCTAAAAGAAAACAGCAACCTCATCCAAGCTGAAACCGGCTTAACAATAGATGTCCAAGATGGCGATAAACCCACAAATGATCCGGAAAAACGGGCTCCTAAAGCGTTACCAGGCCGTCCTGCGCTATTCTTAGAATAAGATCCTAAGCAACCCGTCGACCATATTGTTGTGTCTCAGTACTAGGTTCTCCGATTGGAAATTCGTGTTCACATTTTGGACATTTTGCATGTCCACAGTTCCCCATCGTTGCTGAGGGACAATCACCACATGCCATGATACGTCCATAACTAGTATCAAATCGAAAGCCACATTGAGGGCAGACAACGAGGGTCATTTAGTAAATCGCTCCGGTGCTTCCTTCCGGTGCCGCGTAAAAAGCATTTCGGACGATTAATCTCGTACACGTGTATAACGAATTAGAAGGACCAATTCAATGATAGCAATTCCCCCAAGAATGGCAGCAACTATAATAACAGGCATACTGATGATAAGGAAATCGGAGACAGAAGGAATTCCACCACCCACCCCGGTTGCTACTACACCCGTATTGTAAGCCATTATCCCGATGTAATCCTCGAGCGCAGAGAAGATTATACGAAGCCACACCAGTGGAACCCCCGAGTCAGCTGACAATTGTTGGGCAAACTCCCCTGCTGCCTGAAGCCTTGCGACATCGGAAGCCAAAATTAAATTGACTGATCCATTCCGGAGTGCCTGTTCTACTGTAAATAATTCAGGTCCAGAAATGAAGATATTCTCTCCTTCCGACAGAAGAGCTACCACGTCGAGCCCAAGAGCTTCAGTGACATACGCCTCTGCAGGGAAAGTAATGACTACACGTTTTCCTGAAAATCCATTAAGCTGACTCTGCTCAGCGATGAAAGCCTCTAATTCCGTAACTTCGAGTACGAATTCATTGAAACGTCCTTGCCAATATTGAATAAAGGTTGCATTCAATGAAGAACACATAACGCGTGTTGCATTAGCTATTGCGATAGCATTCTGTGGTAATAACCAGTAGCCGTGGAGATTATCATTATGATCATGCTGGTGTGCGATTTGACTTGAAATTTCAGAATATCCAACAAGTGGAAGAAGTTCTGCTCCCAGTACTTCGTAGTCTTCGAGTGTAATGTAGGGCTTACCCGTCTGATTTGCAAGTTCTTCTTCCCAAGTGAAATGCCCGGTCAGTACCAAGAAATCCGCAGAATTGGCTTCAGCGATTACTGCTGGAGTGAGTGTAAAAGTATGAGGTTCGATACCCTCAGGGAGCAGGACGGAAATCGCAGTGCGTATACCTCCGACTTTGCGTACAATGCCAGCTAAAGGCTGAATCGAGACGCCAATATTTAATGCGGGAGTTGTCTGTGCGAAGGTGTTAGGAAAAACACCCACTGCGCCAAAAATCAAACACAACATTACTGCACTTGCAAGAAATTGGACCCTTCGCATTCTTATCATCTTCAATCTGGGCCTGAGCCCTCATTATTAACTTTTAACAAGTTTGTTAATAACTCCCGAATATTAATAACATTTCTGTTCTTTTTATTAATACAATACTCAAGCGTGGTGTAACCAATGCCCATCGTCAGCATTTCCATAAGCGATGAAGACCTTCGCGCCCTAAACCGGCTCCAAACAGAGGGCGGATTCACAAACCGCTCCGAACTTCTCCGTAGAGCTCTTCGAACGCTAGCTAGCGAAGTTCAAGAACTTGATAAATTATCGGGCGAAACTTCAGCTGTGCTAACTATTGTCTATGGAAAAAAAGGCAAGGGGATTGAGAGTAACTTTCTACTTCATCGCCAAGCCCAACTCATCGATGCATTGCTGCACTCTCACACAGTTAACGGAGAATGTATTGAAGTTATTGTCGTTAATGGTCCAGCAAATGAAGTGCGTAAATTGATAAAAACGCTGAAAGGCAACCGCAAAATCCATACTATGAAAGTCGCCATAATCGGAGGGGAAACATCTGACTAACCATCCACTTTTGATTGAAGCAGAGAGCCTTTCTGTAAAATATCCAAACGGCGATCTAGCCCTCGAAGATGTGACTTTTACAACAGAGGCATCAACCTTTCTAGCAATAATTGGACCGAACGGATCAGGAAAGACAACTCTTGTCAAAACTATGCTAGGGCTTCTCAAGCCTTGTAGTGGTTCAATAAAAGTTCTGGGTTATGATGCGAAACGGGAGTACAATGCCATTCGACGGTTAGTCCGGTACGTTCCTCAGCGAGACCACATCCAGCATAATGTACCCATGAAAGTTAAGGACATTGT